>CALAKE010000654.1 GCA_937922775.1 uncultured bacterium
TCCAAGAAATTGAATCGTGAATCCTGATATTTGAGGATCGGTTTGGCGACCGTCGGCCCGTCTGCGCTTTCCTGACGGACAGGCTTCTGCGAGGTATGAGATTGGCGCGTGCCTGGCTACATGGTTGCTTGCCTGGGTGCGTGTTAGCATCGCCTCTCGCCACCACCGGTACGAAAATCGTCCCCCGTTCCCGCCCGACCATGAGCCAGATCGCTTCGCGCCTGTTCACTTGGGCTGCGTTCGTCAAGTTCGAGCACACGCTCTTCTCCCTGCCTATGCTCTACGCAGGAGCGGTGCTCGCCGCCCGGGGAGTACCGGGTTGGTGGGCGGTCCTGTGGATCTTGGCGGCTGGCACCGGCGCGCGCACTGCGGCCCTGGGGCTCAATCGCATCATCGACCGGCGAATCGATGAACAGAACCCGCGCACAGCTGATCGCGAGTTGCCGCGCGGTACCATGCGGCTGAGCGAGGCGTGGATCATCGTCGGCGCCGGGCTACTGCTGTATCTGCTGTCCTGCTGGATGCTCTGGCCGATCTGCCTCGTGCTCTCGCCGATACCGCTCACCGTGTTTGTGATCTATCCCTATCTGAAGAGAGTCACACCGCTGGCCCACCTCGGTGTTGGCACCGCTCTAGCGATGGCACCTCTGGGAGGCTGGGTTGCGGTTACGGGCAGCGTCTTCGATCCCTGGCCGCTACCGGTCGTCTGGCTGGCCACCTTCACGCTGCTTTGGGTGGCCGGCTTCGACATCATCTACGCCACGCTCGATCTCGACTTCGATCGAGAGACGGGCCTGCACAGCCTCCCGGCCGTCGTCGGCCGCCGGCCGGCCCTGGCCATCGCGGCTCTCTTCCACATTCTGTCGGTGGCTGCTCTGGTGGGGCTCTATGCCATCGCGCTCGAGGGGCCGCTGGCCATCGCTGCCATCGTCGGGGTTGCGATCGTGTTGATCGCGGAGCACTGGCTGGCCGAGCGAGTCAACCTGGCCTTCTTCCACCTCAATATCGTGGTGGGTTTCCTCGTGCTCGCGGTAGTAGTCGCGGGGGTTTCTGGTTGGTAGCAGTTCCGGCCAGGATGCGGGCGCAGGCACTCCGAGCTCCGAGCTTCTGGAGCCGGTGACTCCCCGGTACCTCTGGCTCCAGAAGCTCGTTGCTCTACGTTCTTAGAAGGTCCACTTCACGCCGATGCGCGCGATGCGCGGCGGCAGGATCTCCTCGATCGTGCCCAGAGTGTCGTTGATCACGATGCCCTGGTCGGTGACTACGTTGCTGTTCGTGAGGTTGAAGACGTCGAACATCGCCTCGATGTTGCCGAGGGGAATCTCGAAGATCTTCGCGACCCTCAAGTCGACGGTGAACACGTTGGGGTAGCGCTGCGCGCCCGGCTCCTCGACGCGAACCTCCACCCAGCCCTGGTTGAGCCTCCTCGCCGTTTCGATTTCGCGCGCGAACGGCTCACCGCTCTGGAAGCGCACAAAGGTGCCGAAGTTGATGCCGTACGGCAGGATGGTGCTGCCCGAGAATTTCAGCAGATGGGGCCGATCGTAGAATGGGCGCCCGAAGGCGTGGATGTTGTCGTTCGGGTTGTCGCCGACGCTGGAAGCGAAGTCTCCCGCATCGGTGCGCCAGCCGAGCGTACGGCTCCACGTGTAGGAGCCCATGAGCTGCCAGTTGTCCGACATCCGCTTGATCGCCTTGACCGTGAAGGCCTGGTACTCATTCTCGAACGGAACGCCGTCAATCTCGCCCGGGTTTGTGATGAGCCATGACTCGGCCTCACCAACCCATGCCTCGTCGAGCTCATACGCATAGTAGCTGCCACCGGGAACATCGGGGTCTGTGAAATCGACCCGTGTGTAGGCATCCCAGGGGATGGTGTACAGCATGTCCTCCGCCAGATTCTTGTCCTTGCGGTAGGTGTAGGTTGCTCCGACTGCCAGGTTTTCGATGAGCTCGTGGTCGACCCCGAAGACGAACTCGTCGGTATAGGGATTGCTGAGATCTGGGTCGACAGCATTGGCTGCAGCGGTTCGTGTGGAATAAGGATCGTTGGCTTCCTCTCCCGGGTCCCAGGCGCCGTTGCCGTTGCGATCGGTCCAGTACCAGTACTGGTAGATGTAGTTGTTGGGGTTGGTGAAGTCGGCAATCCAGTTGCCGAGCTGGTTGTAGTAGCGGCTCCAGTTGGCCTTGATGGCCGTCCGGCCGTCGCCCCTCACGTCATAGATGACGCCCACTCTGGGAGCGAAGTTGAAGAAAGCGGCAATGTCGTCGACCGCCGCGTAGTCCTGGGCACAATACTGAGCGTACCTGTCGCCCCAGATGCCACAGAACGGGGTATCGCCTTGCGATTGCGCCGGCAGGTAGGTCGTGTAGCCGTCCCCTCGAATCCCAAGGTTCAGCGTGACCCTGTCATTGACTGTCCAGGTGTCCTGAAGGTACACGCCGAAGCTGTCCATGTTGTAGAGGCGATTCTGCGGGTGGTTTTCTGTACGAATGTTGTAGGGCACGCCATAACGGTAGCCCTGCCGAATGCTGCCGAAAGAGTACTCGGTAGTGTCGGACCGGAACGTGTACCAGTTGGCTCCGGTCTTGAAGTCGTGGTCACCGCCCCAGTTGTCCTGATAGTACGAGAACGTACCGTTGACCTGGTAGCGATCCCGCAGGTAGCCGTTGTAGCGGTAATACGACTGGTGATACCCACGCCTCCAGTCGGGCAATGGCGATGCTTGCAGGTTGTCATCGGTGATGGTGCGGTACTCGTACAGCGACGTCAGGCCCTGATTGTCCTGGTCCGGAGCCAGGGGGAAGTCCATCAGCATCATTCCGAAGGAGACGTCCGCGAAGGCACGATCGCCCCACAAGCTGCTCCAGTGGACCTGCGGAATGTGCTTGGGTGACACCTGCTCCAGCAGGGTACCGGCGCCGTGATAGATGTAGTCGACGCCATTGCGCCACGGCCGATCCTTCGTGCCGTAGTGTTCCGAGAACGAGATCTTGTGCTGCGGATTCACCTGGTAATCGAGCTTGACTAGCCAATGCTTCAACGCCGTGCTGTCGACACCGCGGTCGCCATTGGCGCGAGTGAAGCCGATCGGGTAGATCTCCGGTTGCTGGCGTTGGTAGGTGGCGTAGAACCACAACTTGTCCTGAACGATCTTGCCACCCAGCGAGATCGTATAATCGAGGTAGCGCTTGAACTCGTCGCCCTCTTCGACCCCATTCTCCCTCAGATCATCGTCGATGTTGTTGGCTTGCAGGCCCGGCCCCTGCCAGTAGAAGGCCTGCAATCCGTGAAATGCATTGCTGCCCGATCGGGTGACGATGTTGAGGAAGACGCCGGGTGCTGCCACCTCGGCCTTGTGCGCCGACGTCGACACCTGCACCTCTTCGAACGCATCGTACGGGAAATAGGTTGCCGAACCCGTGGATGCCATGTCCGTGATGTCAATGCCGTCGAAGTTGTATGCGTTCTGGGACTCGCCGCCGCCCGCCGAGAAGCCGCTCTGCTGGCCGCTCTCAGAGCCGCCCACGTTGAAGCGGTCCATCACCATCGACGGGACCTCCTCCAGAACCACCCACACGTCACGCGCGTTGGGGACGTTCTGCATGTGGTCCGAGGTGACGTTCACTCCGACGTTGGTGCTGCGCACATCCACCACGGGCGACTCGCCGGTCACGGTGATCGTCTCCTCGATCCCCGTCAACTCGAGCGTGACGTCGATCGTCGTCGTCGTGTTGAGCCGGACGATGAGGCGCTCGCGCACGACCGTCTTGAAGCCGGACATGCTGAAGGTCACCGCGTATTCCTCGCCACGGGGCATGGCGGGGAAGCGGTATGACCCGTTGGTTCCGGTGTAGGCCGTGCGCGTGCCCATCAGGTCAGGCCCTGAGATCTCCACAAGCACGCCGGGCAAGGGCAGTCCTTCGACGTCCACAACTTGGCCGTCTACGACCCCCGTTGGAATTTGCGCTGTTGCGGACGACACCATGACCAGGGTGGCCAGCAGCATCGCGCCGCACAGGCTGAGGACTCTTCGCATCGGATCCTCCTTGTGAGGAACCCCCTGCGGGGCATCCCTCACCGTGGGGAAACGGAGAGCGACACTGCCGAGGTATTCTGCAAACCACGTGCCGCTAATCAGACACTGATGCCTTCATTTATTTGTAGCGGACACATGGTGATGATTCTGACTGAGACGGGCTCGCCATTTGTACTTCATCGTCGTCGGCTCGAAAGGCGCTACAGGGATTTGAAGTCGTCTTCAAATGTTCATATCCACGCGGTTCTAATCGTTGGATCCTGAATCCGGAAATTTGGATCAAATCCGTTCACGCGCATGGATAAGCATTGTCCTGAAGCTCGGATGGGTGCGCCCTCTTGCATTGATTCCGGGGGAATGTCATCTAGCCTTGTCGGGTCACTCGCCGGTGGATCAGGTGCGTGCTACGTTGCAGTGAAAGACCCGCGATATCTCCCTACGCAAAGGTGGAATTGAGCCGCCGATGAGCTTCTCCGATTTGCATAGCTTCGTCAGAGTCCTCGAGGGAGCAGGCGAGCTGCATCGCATTTCGACGCCGGTGGACCCGGTGCTCGAGATCACTGAAATCTACGACCGGGTGATCAAGAGGGAGGGCCCCGCTCTGCTCTTCGAAAACGTGCGAGGCTCGGATTTCCCCCTCTTGATCAACGCCCTCGGCAGCCGCGCCCGCATCGAGCTGGCGTTGGGGCGGCCTCCGGAACAAATCGGCGAGGCGCTGCTAGAGCTGGCTGCAGCGGCCAACCCGCCCTCGCCACGCCGCCTCTGGCAGCTGCGCAGCACGGTCCGAGACGTGCTCGGCATGCGAACCCGCCGGGCTCGCAGGGCGCCGTGCCAGGAGATCGTCGAGGAGCCCGATCTGACCCGCTTGCCCGTGCAGACCTGCTGGCCCGATGACGGGGGCCCGTTCATCACCTGGGGAATGGCGTTCACGCGCGATCCAGTGAGCGGCGAGCGCAACGTTGGTCTCTACCGCATCCAAGTGTTCGATGAGCGCACCGCCGGCATCCACTGGCAGCTGCACAAGGGAGGCGGTTTCCACTACGTGCGTGCCGAGAACCTCGACCGACCGCTCGAAATGGCCGTGGTGATCGGCGCCGACCCGGCTCTGTTACTGGCCGCCGTCACAGCCCTGCCGGAGGGGATGGATGAGGTTGCCTTCTCCGGCCTGCTGCGCCGAATGCCTTGCCGGATGACCAAATGCAAGACCATCGACATGGAAGTGCCGGCCAACGCCGAGTTTGTGCTCGAGGGTGTCGTGCCTCCGGGCGAGCGGCGCATGGAAGGGCCGTTCGGAGACCACTTCGGCCACTATAGTCACGCTGCTCCATTTCCTGTCTTTCATGTGCGGAAGATGACCCGGCGCAAGAACCCGATATACATGTCGGCCACCGTGGGGAAGCCACCGCAGGAAGACAAGCACATCGGCAACGCCGTGCAGGAGACGGTGGGCCCCCTCATCAAGCTCATTCACCCGGAGGTCAACGATCTCTGGGCCTATTACGAGACCGGCTTCCACAACCTCTTGGTGGTGTCGATGGATCGGCGCTACTTCAAGGAGTCGGTGCGTACCGCGCTGGGCCTGATGGGAACCGGCCAGCTCGCGCTGACCAAGTGCTGCGTTCTGGTGAACGGCGACGTGGACGTCAAGGATTTCTCGGCCGTGTTGGGCGAGATCAGGGAGAACTTCGATCCGGCCCACGACTTCTTGCTGATGCCCAAGGTCCCTCAGGACACCCTCGACTTCACCAGCTACAGCATGAACCTCGGGAGCAAGATGATTCTCGACGCGACATCGGGATTCCTGCCGACGCTGCACGGTACTCCCGGGGCCGATCGTGATGCCGTCCTGGCGTCGATCGGAGACGCCGTCGACTTGCGTGGCCTACTCGAGGACCCTGAGCTCCGTAAGCCGACGTGCTCGCCGGCAGATGAGGGAAGGCAGGCGTTGGAAGGCTCGGCCGTTACGGGTAGCTCCGGCACTCCGGAGGGCTCGGCGGCGCGAAGCGAAGGCACGATTCCCGATCCGCGGCAGTTCGACGATCGCATCACCGACAGTTTGGTACTGGACGGCTGCCTGGTGGTCGTCAGGGTGGCCGATGCCCGAGCCGGCACCGGGCGCGAGGTTGTGGAGAAGCTGGTGCAAGCTCCCCTCGGGCCTGTGCGCATTGTTGCCGCGGTCAGCCGAGACGTGCCACTCGATGATCGCGAATTGCTACTCTGGGGCATCTTCACGCGTTTCGACTGCGCCCGCGATGTCGTCTTCACACGTGTGGAACGCCGCAGCGCATGGACCACCTGCCATGGCACGATGGGCATCGACGCCACTTTCAAGCCTGGCTACCCGGAGCCCCTCGAGATGTCCGAGGAGATCATCGCGCTGGTGGACAGACGCTGGGCAGAATACGGGATAGACTAGGGGACCCTCGCTCCCACCAGAAAACCACTTCCCTTCGGAACTGTGACTTCCATGCAAGCACTCTCGAACGAGCACGGAGATCTGCGCGACCCGGCGCTGGAGAAGATCGCGGAGAAGGTAGAAGCCGGCGAGCGGCTCGACCGCGACGACGGACTCGCCCTTCTGGCATCGGACGATTTGCTGGGGGTGGGCCGACTCGCAAATGCCGCCAAAGAGCGCCGCTCCGGGCCCTATGCCTTCTTTGTTCTCAACCGCCAGATCAATCCCACGAACATCTGCGTTCTCTCGTGCAAGTTCTGCGACTACGCCGTCAAGGCGGGCGATGACGACGCCTATGAGATGACGCTCGAGGACATCGTTGAAAAGGTGCGAGAGCCGATCGACGAGGTTCATATCGTCGGGGGACTGCATCCGACGTGGCCATTCGAATACTACGAAGAGATGTTGCGCGCGGTACGCCGGGCCAACCCGGAGGCGCAGATTAAGGCCTTCACGGCGGTGGAGATCGATTTCTTCGCCAGGATCGCCAAGATCTCCGCTCGAGAAGTTCTCGAGCGCCTGCAGGCCGCAGGTCTCGACACCATGCCTGGTGGTGGCTCGGAGGTGTTTTCGGAGCGGGTGCGGGAGGAGCTTTTCCGCCAGAAGATGGGAGCCGAGCGCTGGCTCGAAATCCACCGGACGGCGCACGAATTGGGCATACGCACCAACGCCACGCTACTGTACGGCCACATTGAAACGCACGAAGAGCGCGTCGATCACATGCTGACTCTGCGCGATCTGCAGGACGAGACCGGCGGTTTTCTGTCGTTCATTCCACTGGCGTTTCAGCTCGGCTACTCCGATATCGTCGACCGGCCCGCCTCCGCGCTGGACGACCTGAAAACCATTGCCACATCGCGCCTGTTGCTCGACAACTTCCCCCACATCAAGGCCTATTGGGTAATGCTTGGCGGCGAAACGGCGTCCATGGCACTGCAATGGGGGGCCGACGACCTCGATGGGACGATCGGGGAAGAGAAGATCGCCCATGCCGCTCTGGCCGACACGCCCGTCGGCTTGACCACCCACTCCCTGCTCAAGCTTGTGCGGGAGGCCGGTCGTGTGCCTGTGCAACGCGATGCGTTCTACAGGGCCCTGGCCGTCTACCCGGCGCCGATCGCCCCTGCACATTGGTCTCAGCGTGCCGACGGGGAGATTGATGCCCCGGTGCCATTGAAGGCCGAGCCTCTGACTACTGACGGTGGCAGGATCGATCTGGCAGATCGGGGTCTCTATTCGTGGGATCTCGCCAGGCTCGAACCTGCAGCGCTGATGCAAGGAGCCTCAACTCCCGCGCCGGACGAGTGCTCGCCATGAGATCGCTGCGAGTGGCGCAAATCCCCTATCTCAACTCGGTGCCCTACTACGCGGGCGTCTCTGAGACTGGGCTGGAGATGGTCGATCTTCATCCCCGGGCCCTGGGGCAGGCGGCTGCCGAGGGCAGCATCGATGCCGGGCTGATGTCGATTGCCGACACCTTCGCCACGCCGAATTTTGAGCCTCTCGGTGACCTGGGTATCGCCCTGGACGGACCGGCACACTCGGTTCTACTCTTTTCCGCCGAGCCGATCGAACGGTTGGGAGGTAAGACCCTCGGAATCACGGGGGAGACCAGCACTTCGTATCCTCTTCTCCGGCTCCTCCTTGAAGATTGCTACGGCATCCGCCCGGCCGCCTACGTGCGTCGCACCGGCGAGGCAGCCCCCGGAGACAGCGGTGTCCTGCTGATCGGGGATGCGGCGCTGCGGCGAGCGAAGCGCAGCGGCCTGGAACCCGGGGCAAATGAGTATTCAGGTGAGCCATTCCGCCTAGATGGCGCTGATCCTTTCGAGGAGCCCTTCCCCCATGTGCTCGATCTCGCGGCGGCGTGGAAGGCTTGGCAAGGACTACCCTTTGTCTTTGCACGCTGGATGGTACGCCGAGATGTCGACATCGATGCCCGAGGAGAGCTTCTGGAGTTGCTCACTGAGACGCTCGAGGGCAATCTCCGCCGCCTCGACCGACTGGCGCTGGAGCACGCGGCGCGCGCGGGCCTGAGCGAGCGTGGTGCATTCGCGTACCTGATGGGCTTCACCTATCAGTTCGGGAGTGCAGGAGAGGCGGGAATCGAGACGTTCCGGAATCTCCTGGAGTCGACGGCGTGGTGGGAGATCGTTCCGCCGGCCCTACTCGAAAGGGACAAGAGGAGTTCTTCATGATCGAAAGGTACAGGCCATGAGCGGCTCCGAACGCCCGTTCTTGCGTGCCGGTGAGCGCGTTAGGCAGGCGCGTGACGAGGGCGTAGCTCCGGGCGTAGTCCTGGCCGATCTCCTGGCCCCCGGCGTCACCGGCGGAGTGTACCTCGAGGCCGTGCGAGAAAAGGTGGAGGCGGGTGAGCGTGTGACTCCGGCGGAGGGTTTGTGGTTGCTCACCGAGGCTCCCTTGATCGAGCTCGGGGACATGGCGAGGACTTGGCGCTTTCGCCACAATCCGGCGCGTCAAGTTACCTTCGTTATCGACACGAACCCCAACTACACCAACTACTGTGATGCCGACTGCTTGTTTTGCGCCTTCTACCGCAAGCCTGGCGACGAGCAGGGCTACGCACATTCCGTAGAGCACCTCATGAAGCTCGTCAGCCGCTCTGTGAAGCTGGGCGCCACGACCGTCCTGCTGCAGGGTGGTCTCAACCCGGACCTGCAGCTCGACTACTACATCGACGTCGTGCGTGCATTCAAAGAGCGCTACCCCGAGGTTCACCCCCACCTATGGTCAGCCCCCGAGATCGGCAAGATGAGCGAGGTTTCGGGCTTGGGCTACGATGAGGTACTCGCCGCCCTCTTCGAGGCAGGTCAACGCACGATGCCCGGGGGCGGAGCCGAGATCCTCTCCGATCGGGTCCGCGCTCGCATTTCCGCGAAGAAGCAGAGTGTGCTGGAGTGGTTGGAGATCCACCGAGTTGCCCACGCCCAGGGATTCAAGACCACGTCCACGATGATGTATGGGCACGCCGAGCAGGCCGCCGACATCATCGAGCACCTCGAGTGCGTGCGCCGACTGCAGGACGAAACAGGGGGCTTCACCGCCTTCATCCCGTGGTCCTACAAGCCGGGGAACACCCCGATGCAGGAGCAGTTCCCCGAGTACCCTGGGCCAACCGTCTACCTGAGGATTCTGGCGCTGGCGCGCATCTATCTGGACAATTTCCGGCATATCCAGGCGTCATGGTTCTCCGATGGGAAAAAGCCGGGCCAGGTGGCTCTGCACTTCGGCGCTGACGATTTCGGCGGTACACTGATCGAGGAGAATGTTCTCCATGAGGCGGCCCACAATGTGGAGACGACCACCGAAGAAACGCTCGCCATTATTCGCGAGGCCGGCTTCGTTCCGGCCCGACGGCGCACACCGCTCTACGATGTGGTCGAGACCTTTTAGCCTGCAGATCTCACCGTTCTTCTGCTGTGGACGCGGTGAGGCCCGCGTTTACTTCGTTGCGCTCGGTCTTGCCGTCGCCACTCTCGCCTGTGGCGCGCCCCCGCCCGAGCACGTGCCGTTGCCCGAGGACGCGCCGCGCGTGGTGCTC
>CALAKE010000655.1 GCA_937922775.1 uncultured bacterium
CGCTGGAAGATGACACTGTCGCTTCGCGGCCGACCCACCGAGCTGCGCGAGGCCGAGGCCCCGAGTGTCCGGTGCAGGTACTTCTCGTTGGCAGCCTCGAAATGGCGGTAGATCTGTGGATAGGTCACGCCCCCACCCACCCGGAGCCCGGTCCCGTGACCCACCATGTCGAGGTTGAAGAACACCACCGTCTTCTCCCTCGGGAAGACGGGGTTCTCGGTGTAGTAGGTGCTGCCGATCAGCCCACACTCCTCGCCTCCAATGAAGAGGAACATGATGGAGCGCTTTGGCGGCACGGGAGACGCGGCAAGTGCCTTTGCCGCACCCATGATGTCGGCGCTGCCCGAGGCGTTGTCGAGCGCCCCCGGCATCAACTGACCCAGATATCCCACGGCGTCGAGGTGGCCGCCGATGATGATGATTTCGTCTTTCAAAACCGGATCGGTTCCCTCGATGATGCCGATGACGTTGGCCGCCTTGGCGTCGGGAAAGCGCTCGGCGTCGGCGGTGATGGTGGCGGTCTTGCCAAGCGCCAGCGAAGCCGGCCGCAGGGTGCTCTTGATCTCCTCAGTCACCGCCGCATGGTCGGTGCCGGTCTCGAAGAAGAGATGATCAGCTACATGCTGATCAATGTGACAGTAGATCAGCCCCTCGTTGAAAGAGGTGTTCGGGTTGGCGAGCTTGCCGATGTACAGCACCCCGGCGGCACCATGCGCCTTCGCCGTGTCGAGCTTCTTCTGGTGGTAGCTGTAGGGCACCCACTTCACGAAGGTCTCTTCGTCGTCGCCGGTGTACGGCACGCCGGAATCGAAGACGACAATCTTGCCGGCCACGTCGAGGCCCTCGTAGTCGTCGTAGCCAAGCTCGGGGGCGGTGATGCTGTAGCCGACATAGACGGTCTCGGCCGTCACCGTTCCTGAGTCCGAGTTGGAGCCAGGATAGTAGTCATCAGGGAAGGAGTAGTCGACGCTCATGCTCTGACCGCCCGACTGCATCGCAATCGACAACGCTCCCGCGCTGTAGACCTCGCTGTAGGGCATGTCGAACATCTGCAGATAGCTACCGTTGTCGCCACCCGGCTTGATACCCCACTTCTTCAAATGGCCCGCCACCCATTCGGCTATCTCGAGGTACTCCGGACTGCCCGAGAGCCGCCCCCGGTACTTGTCTGCGGTCATCTCCTCGACGTACGACATCAGGTCGTGGCTCGAGATCGAGTGGAAGACCTGCATGAAGGCTTCACTGTCGGCATGGACGGTTTGTGCAGTCTGAGCGGTCAGCTGGGCGGTGCAGGTAATTCCCAGGATCAGGGTGACGATCAACGAAGCAAGCCTCTTCACGGGGCGCTCTCCTCTGGATGGGAATCGTTGCGGAGCGGGAGGATCCTCCGGGCGACAGGGGACAATCAGGAGCATTGTATCGGCTTTAGCCGACAGGTTCCGCCGTGACGATTCGGTACTCGTAGACGCACATGTCGTGGCGCGGCTCGAGTATGTAGAGGCGATCGTCGACGATCTCGACGGGGCCGCCGTGGTGGTCGATCGGAATCTGCCCGAGAAACCGGCCGGCCGGATCGAAGAGGTGGAAGGAGAACGCATCCGTTGCGGTGCGCTCGGCAACCTTGAGCGTTTCCCTGCTTTCCACGCTACCGCTCTCGCTCATGAACGTGATGGTCAGCCCAGTCTCCTCGAAGCTGAGTTGGCGGTCGTAGGAGAGGACCCAGATGCGACCCGCCGCATCGATCGCGATACTCTCGGACACGAAGTTGAGCTCCGGCAATTCCATGGTCCTGGACCCGACCCGGCGCGCCACCTGACGTACTTCCTGGCTGATCTCGTACTTGAGGGGCCGGTCGAAGCGGAGAACCAGGTCTCCCGCTGCATCATACTTTTCTATCTTGTTGCGGGTGGAGTAGGCGACGAATACCTCGTCGTCCTTGCCAGCTGCGATGCTGATCCGGTTGAAGAACCGATAGGCGTCCCAGTCCTCGAATAAGAGAAGTTCACCGAATCCCCCCACCAGGTCGCCATCGGAGCTGAACAAGGCAATGAGGTTTTCAGTCTGCGGACCATTGAAGAGCTCAGGACCGGCGATGGCCAAATTGTCGGAGCTCAACAGGACCATTCGCCCCACGGTCGTGCCGGTGGCGAGGGTACGCACCCCTTCCCCTGCGGGCGTGAGCACCTTCACCCCACGGATCGCCTCGTCGGCGACGTACATACGGCCGGCGTCATCGATAACCAGGCCAGTGACCTGCTGAAGCTCCCCTGGGCCTTGGCCGCTCTCGCCGAAGCTGGCCACCAGGGAGCCCTGCGCATCGATTTGCAGTATGCGGTGGTTGCCGGCATCGAGGACATAGAGGTCGCTGACCGGCCCGATGGCGATGTCGGCCGGCCTGTAGAGCGCCAAGTCATCTTCACCACACCCGAGGACACGCACCGGATCGAGACGGAGATGGGGGGAGCCGCCCCAGAGGGGAGCCGAGTTACGGACAACGGTGGCGCCGTCCATGGTTTCCATGGTGTAGGTTTCCGCGGCTTCCGACCCTGAGCCCGAGTCGCGGCCTGAGGATTCCTCCTGGGCAGTGTTGCCAGTGCAAGCGATAGCGAGGGCCACCAGCGGGCCGGCCACAGCCCACAGGTTTCGAGCCGCGTGCCGGCGGCGCATTGACGGCCGTGTGAGTGAGGTCGATCCCCTTTGATGTTCGGGGGAGGCCCGCCCCTCCATCTGTATCCTCCTACAATTGCCAGCCATAGCCGCGACATTTGTCGCACTTATCCTGCGACATTTGTCGCAGACAGTCAAGCCTCACGCGGTCACGTCGCGCGGACACTTGCCAGGGGTCAGGAACTGAACTAAAAGGTGGGAAAAGGCAGAGATCTGGAAATTCGAGGCATCGGAGCGATGGCAGAAGAAGCGGCCGAGGGGGTTCAGCGCCGAGAAATGCGCGAGGAGTATGCCGTTGCCCACTTCGAGATCCGGATCGACCAGTTCGGCGATGAGTGGAAGGCGGTCTTCGGCGGCTGGCTCCCGGAGAGCGGCTACCAGCCGGCCGATGGCCCTTGTTTCGAACACTGTCTCAACGATCCCTCGGAGCATCCCCAGGGGCTCGCCATTGTCGACATCTGCGTACCCGTGAAGCCACTGTAGAACACCCGTGTCACTCCGTACGTAGCGCCTTCATCGGGTCGAGGCGCGAGGCTCGATGGGCAGGAATGAAACCAGCGCCGAGGGCAACAGCGGCGAGGATCACCGCCGCCGAGATCAGCACCGTGATGTCATGCCCTCTGAGCTCGTAGAGCATGGACTCGGCCAGCCGTCCCAAGGCGACAGCGGCAAGGAGGCCGATGACGCCCCCGACCAATGTCATGCGCGCCACCTGGCGGAGGATCAAGCCGCGCACCATTGCCGGGGCGGCGCCAAGGGCGACGCGCAGCCCGATTTCGCGTGTGCGCTGCGCAACGGTGTAGGCGAGGACTCCGTATAGCCCGATGGCCGCGAGCAGGGTCGCCAGGCAGGCGAACGCTGTGGCCAGCACCGTGATGAAGCGATCGAGAAAGACGTTTTCGTCAACTTGCTGCTGCAGGGTGCGCAGGTTTTCGACGGGCAGGTTGGGATCGAGCCGCGACACCAGCGGAGGTATGGCCATCAGGAGTTGCTCGGTGTCCAGGGCCGTCTCTACATAGAAGGTGATGAAGCCCAAGTTCTCGTCCTGGCGATACGGAAAGAAGAACTGCGGCGGTATCTCGCCCTTGACCTCACTGTATTTGGCGTTCTGCACCAGGCCGATGATCTCCACGCCGGGCTCGTTCGTTCTTTCATCGTCCATTCGCTTGCCGACCGCCTCGCGTCCGAGATTGAACTTGCGCGCGAATTCTTCATTGACGATGGCGACGGGTGGCCCGCCGAACGCGTCGGCAGCGGTGAACTCACGGCCTGACAGGAGCGGGATGCCCAGTGTGCGGAAATAGTCGGCTCCGATCAGGTTGAAGCGCGCGTTGACGTCGGTGTCGGGCCCTGCCTCGAACCCCTCGACCGACACGCTGCTGCCCCAGTTGCTACCCGAGAGGATGGGCACCATCGAGGCGCTCACGGCGGTCACGCCCGGCAGGGCAACCAGGGCCTCTTCTGTACGCTCGAACAAGGCGCGCGACGCCTCGGGCTCGTAACCGTTGAATTCCGGTGAGATCGCGAACGTCACCAGGCCCTCGGTGTCGAGGCCGAGCTCGACACGGCTCACGTTGACGAGGCTACGCGTGAACAGCCCGGCGGCGACCAGCAACATCATGGATAGCGCAATCTGGCCCACTGCGAGCGCCGTGCGAAAGCGCGAGGCCGCCTTGGCCCCAGCCGGCTGACCCGCCTGGCCCTTCAGCGTCGACAAGACCTCGGCACGCGTACTGTTGAGCGCCGGGAAAATGCCAAAAACTACACCCGTGCCCAGTGCGAGCGTCGCGGCGCAGGCCAGCACCGGGGGATCGATCCCACCTTCGATCAGGGTGGCAGCCTCGTCGGGGAGCAGGGAGCGAATCAGGTCCAGTGTCCAGCGTGCGACCAGGAGGCTGGCCAGGCCTCCGAAGGCGGCCAGCAGGCAGGACTCGGTCAGCAATTGGCCGACAAGCTGGCCTCGGCCCGCGCCAATCGACAGCCGAACTGCCATTTCGCTGCTACGAGCCGCACCGCGCGCCAGCAGCAGATTGGCGATGTTGGCGCAGGCGATCAGAAGCACCAGTGCGGTAACCCCGTACAACAGGGCGAGTGGCGCCAGAGCGCCGTCGCGAACGTTGCTCTGGCCGTGCGCGCCGGGCACCACTGTGACCTCCTTGGCGCGAAAGCGGGCCATGGTCTGCTCGCTCATCTCGCTTTGCAGCGGCGCCTCGACCTCCTTGATGATGCTGTTGTATTGAGCGTTCAAGGCCGCGCGTGCTTGCTCAATCGACACTCCATCCATCAGCCGCGCGAACAGGTAGACCCAGTAGCCGCGCCGGTTGTCGAACCCCTCGTATCCCGGTATTTCCAGCGTTCGCATCGTGATCGGCACGAATACCTTCGGCAGCGTACCGAGCGAGGTTCCTTCGAATCCCTCGGGTGCCACCCCGATGATTGTGATCGGATGGCCATTGATGATGAGGTTCTCACCGAGCACGTTCGGATCCTCGCCGAACCGAGTCTTCCAGTAGCCGTGGCTCAGTACCACTATCGCGGATTCCCCGACAACGGCATCGTCGCCCGTCCCGATCAGCCGACCCAGCGCCGGCTGCAGACCGAGCACTGTGAAGTAGCTTCCCGACACGAACATGCCAGTGTCGCTCATCGTCTGGCCCTCGTAGGCGAGGTTGGCGCCGAAGGTCCTGTGTCCAGCGATGCCGGTGAAGACGGTCTGCATACCCTCGAGGTCGCGGAACATCGGGTAGCTGAAGACATCTTCGCAACTCCCCGAGTTGTTGCAGGACTGCGACCCCGGCTTCGGCCCGGGAGCTCCCAGGTTGACGAGTTGTCCGGATTCCTGCACCGGCAGCGAGCTCAGGATCAGGTCGTTGAAGAGCGAGAAGATGGCGGTGTTCGCACCGATTCCCAAAGCGAGAGAGACGATGGCGACGCTACTGACGAAGGGGCTCTTCCAGAGGCTGCGCAGACCCAGCTTGATGTTCGACAAGACGGAGGATCTCCTGTTGCGACGCTGGGGGGAGCGCTGGGGTCAGAGCACAGACGGTATTACTCGCCTTGCACCGCCTGCAAGATCGCCGCGGCAATTCACTGCGCACTAGCTAGCGTTTCCGCCCGCCGGGCCAGAGCCCGCAGCATGCCGGCGAAAATCCAGGCATGGAATGGGTAGATCCCATACCAGTAGAGCAGTCCGCTGAGTCCAACGGGGTCGAACACGGCAGTCTGCCGGATTTCCGAGCCTCCGTTGCTCGCCTGTACCTCGAACTCCAGCCAGGCACGACCGGGAAGCTTCATTTCGGCGGCCAGCCTCAATCTGTGGTCGGGCTCGTACGCTTCGACGCGCCATGAATCGAGCGCGTCTCCCACCTTGAGCTCCTCCGGGTCCCGCCGTCCACGGCGCATTCCCACGCCTCCCACGATCAGGTCCAGGAATCCTCGCAGACGCCACAAGGAGTTGGCGTGGTACCAGCCACGCCGTCCACCGAGTTGGCGGATGGGCGTGAATGCGCACCGCGGGCTTGCCGCCGCAGAGGTCGTGTGCGAAACCACGAGACGGGAGCCGAACTTCGCCCCGCCCCAACTCTTCGGGTCTCCTGCGGAGGAGATCGCATCGGACCAGCGAGTCAGCGCAAAACCTCGATCTTCATTGCGCACGGCACGGGAGATTGCCTGGGCGAGGTTCATCGGACGCAGGTCGAAGGCTCGCCAGGCATCATCGTTCGTGACAACGGTCGGATTACGTACCCCCTCAATGAGCTTCCTGCCAATGCGGGCATAGACTGGTGTGGTCAACCCCAACCAAAGGGAAGACAGCTTGGGCGTCAGAACGGGAACGGGGATGAAGTATCGGCGCAAACCACGCTGCTGCGCGTACTCGCGCATGATATCGGCGTAGGAAACCTGGTCGGCGCCACCGATTTCGAACACCTCGGAGCCTTCGGTCGGCAGCTCGAGTGACTCGACGAGATAGCTGACGACATCCTCGATAGCGATCGGTTGCGCTTTGACGTGCACCCATTTCGGACAGATCATCACGGGCAGGCGCTCGACGAGCGCACGAATCAGCTCGAAGGAGAGGCTGCCCGAGCCCAAAACGATCGATGCACGGAGCTCGACGACGGGCACGCCGCTCGCACGCAGAGTCTTGCCTGTTTCCTGGCGGCTGCGAAGATGAGGAGACAAGTCTTCTCTCTCCTCTCCCAGCCCGCCGAGGTAGATGATGCGGCGCACGCCGGCCTGGCGCGCCGCCTTGCCGAAGTTGGCCGCTGCCTGCCGGTCCAGGTCCTCGAAATCGCCCGAGGACCCCATGGAATGGACCAAGTAGTAGGCCACGTCGATTCCAGCCATGGCGGGCTCGAGCGATGCTGG
>CALAKE010000656.1 GCA_937922775.1 uncultured bacterium
TCCTGGAGGTTCGTCCGATGCTCCGCACCCTCGCATTCCGAACGTCCGCCGCCACGGCACTCGTTCTCGCTGTGGCTCTCCTGCCTCTCGCAGTCTGCGCCCCGGGCGGCACGCCCGGAGATTCCGCGACCAGCGGGCCCACCAGCACGAGCTATGAGGACCTCGTCGCGCTCTTCAAGGATTGGCGCGACTTCGAGAAACCCGTGCTCGTGGACGGCGTTTACGATTACACGGCCTCGGCCATGGCAGCGCAGCACCTCGAGCTAGCCGGCTATCAGGCCCGCCTGGCAGCGATCGACTCGAGTGGCTGGCCGATTGCTCAGCAGGTCGACCACCACGTAGTGCAAACCGAGATGAACGGTCTCGACTTCTACCACCGGGTGAGCCGCCCGTGGGCCCGTAATCCGGCCTTCTACATCAGCATCTTCTCGGCCGAGAGCGACGTACCGGCGCACGAGGGCCCGGTGATCCACGGCTGGATCGATACCTGGACCTACGATTACCCCCTCGACCCCGAGAGCGCCGCCGAGCTCGCCAGCCGAATCGGAGCCATTCCGGTCGTGTTGGCGCAGGCCAGGGGCAACCTGGTCGAGAACGCTGCCGATCTCTGGCGAATGGGCATCGGGGCATTCGAGGGCCAGAGTGCGGCGCTCGGCAGGTTGGCCGAACGGGTAGCTGGAACCAGCGCCGATCTCGACGCCGCCATTCAAGAAGCCATCGTGGCCAGCGATGAATTCGCCGTGTGGCTGGAGGCAGAGCTACCGTCGAAGAACGGCACCTCCGGGGTCGGTGCCGATAACTACGACTGGTACATGAAGAACGTCCACCTCGTCCCCTACACCTGGAGAGATCAGCTCACCATGATGCGGCGCGAGCTGGCCCGCTCCGTTGCCTCGCTCAAACTCGAGGAACACCGCAATCGTGAGCTCCCGGAGCAGGAGCGCATCGCCAGCGCCGAGGATTACGATCTCCTATTCAATGAAGCCGTCACTGAATACATGGAGTTCCTCGATGGCGACGATGTTTACACCGTTCGCGAGTACGACGATTTCGCCTTACGTGAGCGCATCGGCCGCTTCAGCCCTGCCGAAGGGCTGCGCGGCTTCTTCTCAGAGGTGAGCTATCGGGACCCGTTGACCATGCGAACGCACGGGCACCACTGGTTCGACCTGGCGATGATGGAGAACGAGCCGCACGCTAGCGAGATCCGGCGGGTGCCGCTCCTGTACAACATCTGGGACAGCCGCGCCGAGGGAATGGCCACTGGTATGGAAGAGTGGATGATGCACGCCGGGCTCTTCGACGGCAGCCCGCAGTCGCGCGAGCTCATTTGGATTCTCGTGGCACAGCGCGCGGCGCGCGCCATCGGCGGCCTGATGATGCACGGCAACGAGTGGACGATTCAGGAGGCCGTGGACTTCGCCGCTGAGTGGACTCCGCGCGGCTATATGCCCGCAGACAGCAGCACGGTATGGGGCGAGCAGCATTTCTACCTGACCCAGCCCGGATACGGTACGAGCTATCTGGTCGGCAAGCAGATGATTGAACAACTCATGGCGGAACGGGCCTTCCAACTCGGTGACGAGTTCACCCTCGAGAGGTTCATGGACGAGCTTCACGGGACCGGCCTGATTCCGATGTCGCTGATTAGTTGGGAGCTGACCGGCGAGAAGCCTGAAATCCTCGCGGGGGAGATGCAATGAGTACGGGCTTCATTCTCATCAGGGGCGGGACGACGGTCATCGGCGACGAGGAGTCACGGCGGGACGTCCTCATAGAAGGGGAACGGATCGCCGCGATCGGAAACCGGGGTGACGTGGTCGATGCCGGAGCCGCACAGGTCATCGATGCCGAGGGTCTGTTGGTGTTGCCGGGGGCAGTCGATACCCACGTCCACTTCAACGATGTGTTCATGGGCACGGTGAGCGTGCATGACTACTACACCGGCACCCTGGCGGCGGCATTCGGCGGTGTCACCAGCATTCTCGACTTCTCAAACCAGGTGCCGGGCGGAACGCTCGCCAAGACCCTCGATGACAAGCGCGAGGAAGCAGCCGGCATGGCGCTGATCGACTGGGGCGTTCACCCGGTCATCACGGAGCCGACCGCAAAGACGCTCACCGAGATTCCCTACGTGGTGGAGGCGGGCGCGCCGACCATCAAGTGCTACATGACCTACCGGGAGGACGGCTTGCTGATCGAGGACGAGGACCTCGAGAGGATCGCTGTCCGCCTGACCGAGGCCGGCGGCATGCTGATGCTGCACGCCGAGGACAACGACATGATCGAGGTGAACGTGCCCCGGCTCGTTGCGGAGGGCAAGCTGGCCGCGATCTACCATGCTCGCAGCAGGCCAGCGGAGGTGGAGACCGAGGCAATCCGCCGCATTGTCAGGATGGCCGAACGATCGGGCGGTCGCTTCTTTGTCGTACACCTGGCGAGCGCCGACGGTCTCGATCTGATCACCGAGGCGCGCGCCAGGGGCCTCGACATCAACACCGAGACCTGCACCCACTATCTGATCTTCACCGACACCGTGCTCGAGCGCGACGATGGCATCAAATGGATCTGCTCGCCGCCGCTGCGGGAAGCGCCGATTCAGGAGAAGCTCTGGGAGGGCGTGATCGACGGTCGTATCCCCATGGTGACGTCCGACGATTCGGCCTACTCGTGGGAAGCCAAGCTCTACGGCAAGGACCGTTTCGACAAATGCCCGAACGGCATTCCGGGTATCGAGCCGCGCTTCCACATTCTCTATTCGGAGGGCGTGGCCAAAGGGCGCATCAGCCTGCCCCGTTTCGTCGAGATCGTGGCAACCATGCCAGCGAGGCTCTTCGGCATGGCGCCGCAGAAGGGCAACCTCAC
>CALAKE010000657.1 GCA_937922775.1 uncultured bacterium
GAAGTTGCTGAACATCTGAAGAATATGGCGGCCGCCTTCTCCCGCGACTTGGAGGCAAGCAGAAAGCCAATGGGTGATTACGCGGCTACAGAAGACGCAGGCATACACTAATAGCCCAATATCTTGAAGGTGATCGTCGACATCCGGCTGATCGGCGATGCTCTCGTCATCGGGGAAGTCGCGCAGCCAGCGAGGGGGCTGGCCTGGGTATCTCAGCGGTTCGCGCCTCCGCCCCGATCGTGGCCGTCACAGACGGGGAGAGGCATTTACAGGCGCCTCGTCGTTGCATAACATATATATGTTATGTATACACGGACTACGATCATGCTCGACGATGAGACCCGCGACGCTGCCAGAAGGCTAGCAACGCGATACGGCTGCTCCGCTTCGGAAGCGATTCGTCGCTCTGTGCTGGCGCACCGCAACACGGTGTTCGGCGTTTCCGAAGAGGTGCGCCAGCGGCGCCTCGAGGCACTCGAACGACTGATCGAGTTGTTCGACGGCCACGACGCCGACGCGGAGATTCGCCAGCTGAAGATCGAAGACGAGTTCTTCTGATGCGAGTGCACCTGGACACCGACTTCCTCGTGCGTGCCCTTGCGAACCAAGGACCCGAACGCCACAAGCTCCTCGAGCTTGCGGCCTCGCCCGCGGAAATCCAGATGAGCTCGCTGGCCTGGTACGAGTTTGCACGCGGGCCGCGAAGCCCCGAACAAATGGCCGTTGCCCGGTCCTTGTTCGACGAGGAGGGCATCATCCCGTTCTCCGACGATCTCGCCGAGCGGGCTGCGGAGATGTTTCGTCAGCTAGGGTCACCGCGGCGTCGTTCTGCCGACGTCGCGATTGGGATCACGGCTCTCGAGATGAACGCGCGCTTGCTGAGCTCCAATGCCAACGACTTCACCGGCATTCCCGGATTGGAGGTCGAGTCGGCGCACGTGGAGGAGCCCGGCTAGTACCAACGGCAGGTCAGCTGGCTACGACCCCTCGATCAGCGCAGTCACTTCGCGCATGCGTTCCGCCAGCCGCCCAATGGCTTCGACGTAGCGCGTCTCCCATTCCGGCACGGCGGCGGGGTTGTCCGTTTCGATCTCGTAGCGAATGCCGGGGAGCATCCACGAGGCGTAGCCGCTGAACGGATCCGGCGACACGTACAACGACCGACTCCAGGGCCGGTCCTGCAAGCCTCGCTCGTCGAGCCAGGCCTTCTCGAGGCCGATGAACGCAGCGTTGATGCGTGCCGCTGCGTCGGCGGCAACTGGCCCGGCGACAACTCGTCGGGCGCGGGCCTCTTCGAGCCCCAAGGCAGCCTCGTCGAGCTGCGCCGTCGCCTCGACCAGGCGGGTCAAGTCGACGTCGACGCCTCGCTCCTCCGCCACCTCCATCAGCGTCTCGACGTGGGTGCGCGTATCTACCGCGTAGCGCGCTACGTCGTAGGGCAAGAGGTCAGCGTTGGCGAATCGCAGCGCCAGCAATCCGTCGGTGCGAGCGATCATCGGCCCGAACACCCACTCATGGTCGCCGAAGCGCTCGTACCAGGCGAAGTTGTCGTAGTTGGAGTGGTAGATGCCACTGCGTCCACCTGAGCCCATGCTGGCGGACGGCACACCTGCGTGCGTGTAAAAGCCGACGTGATCGGAGCCGCCGCCCAGGTTGCCCATCCGAGGTTGCCCGTCGTCGGCGCGCTCCGCCCACCAGTCGTAGACCGAGCGATCCTCGCCGGCGTAAGAGACGTCGCTGATGGCGTCAAGGATCGGCTGCTTGAGCGACGGCGACGCCGACGAGTTGAAATTGGGCCCTGACACGGCGCTGTCGGCGTTGACATACGCGATGGCCTTGGCGGTGAGCTCCGGCAGGTACTCTTCGACCCACTCGGTTGAGCCGATGATCCCGTATTCTTCGGCATCCCAGTGGGCGATCATGATCGAGCGTCGCGGCCGGCAGCCCTTCTCCGCGAGCTCGCCGAGCGCCTCGGCCAACGTCAGCAACATCGCCGTGCCGCTATTGGGGTCAACGGCGCCAAAGCCCCACGGATCGTAGTGGGAGCCAACGATGAACCACTCGTCGGGAAACTCGGCGCCCTCGAGCATGCCGACAACGTTGATCACTCGGGTTAGTGCCTTGGGCTGGTTGACCCTGACCCGCACGGTGAGATCGTCGCCGCCGGCAATCCGATATGTCAGGTCGAGGCCGCCTTGCCACTCGTCGGACGCCGCCTCTCCCGTCATCCGGGAGAGGATTTCGGAAGCGGCATCGTACCCCAACGGCAGAACCGGGATCGTGTGTAGCGGCGTCTCGCTCGGATCGAGCCGCTCGACCGGCGTATCGCCGTCCACCGGCAGCGCCGGGACAAACGGCGTGAGCGGATCGCCCGTCCACGGGAGCGTCAGCACCGATCCACGCTGGATGATGTCGCCGTTCAGCATCGGCCCCTCGGGGTATCCGTTGACCTCCTCGGCCGGCGCGTCGTTGAACATGATGACACCGGCGGCGCCACGCTCCTCGGCGAATTTGACCTTGAACCCACGGAAGTTGCCACCGTATCGGGCGATCACAACCTTGCCTTCGAGCGAGATGCCCATCTCGTCGAGCGCCTCGTAGTCGGCGCGGGTGCCGCGGTTGGCGTACACGACCTGACCGGTAACGTCGCCGCTGCCCGAAAACGCGTTCCACCCGTTCAGCAGGTCCGGATGATCGGAAAACCGGTCCCTGTCGAGACGCGGCTCACGGTTGGAAAGCTGCATGGCCACGGGCGTGACGATGTGGGCCTCGACGTCGTCGGTGAGCTGCGGCAGGTAGACGTCGTAGGGGTGCTCACGAACCGTGAGGCCGGCCGCCTCCATGGCGCGGCCGAGGTAGTGCGCGACTTCGACCTGCGCCGCCGAACCGGCCGGATGCGGGTTCGCCGTGATGATCCGCAGGTGCTCACGGAACGATTCGGAAGACGGCAGCTCGAGGAACAGCGCTTCGCAGTAGGCCTGCTTCGCGGCGGTGGCAGCCGCGAAGCCCACCGGGGCCTCGACCTCGACCGAGTGTTGAGCGGGGGCAATCGAGACTGTTGAAACGGCGACAAATAGGGTGATGATCGCGACGCGGCTCAGACACATAGTTAGTGGAGACCGTTCAGAAGGAGGTGTGTGAAGGCGACGAGAATCGTCGATCCGATGCACGTCGAAGGTACCAGGGAATTGCGAGCGGCGGCAAGCGCCACGGGATGGAGCCCCGAGGCCGACCACCTCGGCACACGGGCAGGGGAGAGCGAAAAGGCATCCTACGACTGCTTGGAGCGAAGCTCCTATCGGTCTGGGTGCCGATCGGGGCCGCGGCCTGGTCCTCGGAGGTGACGGTCAAAGAAGTCGACCATTTTCTCGTAGGCGAAGCGGGTCTGGGCGAGGCTCTCGTTGTCCCACCCGTGCCCCGAGCTGGGCAGCACAACGAAGTCGACGTCCTTGCCGAGCACGATCAGTCGCTGCACCAACGTCACGCTGTCCTTGAACAGCACCACACGATCCCGCATCCCGTGGATGATCATGAGCGGGTCCTCGAGTCCCTGCGCGTGCATGAACGCCGACGAGTCAGCGTACTCGTCGGGCGAGTCCTCTGGACGCAGCATGACCGCCATCTGGCCACTCAGCGCGTGCCAGACGCTCGTCGCCGGCGCCCCCGCAACGCCGGCGGCGTACAGGCCGGGCTTGCGGAAGAGCGACATCGCGGTCATGAGCCCGCCGTAGCTCGAGCCCCAGAGGCCGACGCGGTCCATGTCGACATACCCAAGGGTCCTCAGAAAACGAACAGCGCTCTCCAGGTCCTCGATGTCGATGCCACCGTAGTCGAGGCGGATGCCTCGGCGATGATCGCGGCCCCGGCCCCAACTGCCGCGCATATCCACGTTGAGCAGGATGTATCCCTCCTGCGCCAGATACTGGTCGAGTCCCCAGGTCGGATGAGCGGTCCGGCCACCCCACTGGTTGCGTACGCTGTCGGTGTACACCGAGCCGAGGATCGCCGCAT
>CALAKE010000658.1 GCA_937922775.1 uncultured bacterium
GGCCGCGTTCAGCCTCGGCTTCGCTTTCCGCCACCCCGGGGATCTGGTCGACCAGGTCATCTCGCGGGCAGATCGAGCGATGTACGCAGCGAAGGGGCGCGGAGTGAGGCTCTCGCCCGAGGGTGAGGAAACGAGCTAGCAGGCGGTGGCTGCTGCACCGCAATCAGCCGTACCGTAGAATTGCAGAGAGTAGGCTCGTTCCCATGGTTGTCAAACACCTGGGCAGACCTACGCGGCCTCTCCACGACGCGAAAAGAGCAACGGGGAACCCCTCCGGCGTCAAACCCCACTTCGAGCGCCTCACGAAACTCAGGACAGTCTCTAGCCATGCCTGACCAGAAGATCAATGCCCGCTCCGAAACAGGCAAGTTCCGTCTCAGCGCCGGGCGAATCGTTCTCACGATCATCGCCATCCTGCTCGCAGCGATCGCCTCCATCGTGTTTCGCAGGCCTGGCGATCCGGTCATCGAGCGTGAGTTCAGCTCGGACGCGCGCGTCGTGGTGACCACAGTTCAGGCTGAGAGCCTCGACCTCGTGGTCCGCGCCGTGGGAAGGGTCCGTCCCTGGCAGGAGGTCTCACTCGCCGCGGAGGTGAGCGGGCGCGTGGAGGAGGTGCTCGTAGACATCGGAGATCACGTCGAGAAGGACGATGTGGTTCTGCACATCGACACCGCCCCATACGAGGATGCGCTGGCGGAGCGTGAGGCCAACCTCCTCAGAGCCCAGGCACGCATGGAGGAAAGCGCAGCGGCCCTGGAACGCGTCGACTCCCTGCGCAACCGCGGCGCCATCTCTGAACGTGAGTACGAAGCGGCGTTGGCTCAGAAGCGAGCCGGCGAAGCCGACGTGCGGGGCGCAGAGGCCGCCCTGGCCAGGGCACAGCGACAGCTCGCCGACTGCGCTGTGACGGCGCCCTTCCCTGGAACCATCGTCGACAGACACGTCGACCCTGGCGCCCTGGTCGGCCCGGAGCGAGCCGTCTTGACGGTTGCGAATCTCGAGACGGTTGCGGTCGAGGTGGGTCTCACGGAGCGGGAGCTGTTGAGAGTGCGCGGCTCTCAGATTGCCTACGTCGAGAGCTCGAGCCTGCCCGGCAAGCGGGCCGAAGGCGTGGTAGACGGTGTCGCCGACCGCAGCGATCCGGGAACAGGCACGTACAAGATGCGGATCCGAGTTGACAACCGTCAGGAGCCTGCCTTTCTCGGCGGTATGGTCGTACAGGTGACGATTCCGTGGGATCGGCTCGAGAGCGTTACGACCGTCCCCGAAGGCGCCATCCTCGATCTCGAGGATTCGCCGCGCATCTTCCTGGTTAGAGACGGCAGAGCGAAGGAGATTCTTGTCGAAATCCTGGCTCAAGTCGGCGAGCGCGTGGCGATCGGCCTGCGCAGCAGCTCCCCGGCCCGGGGCGGGCTCGATGAAAGCGCCTCCTCTATGGGCCAAGGAGTCGTAGGTGAGCTGGTTGGGGAACAGGTCATCATGATCGGCCAAACCTCCCTGCGAGATGGCGACGCGGTGCGGGTCGCAGAGAGCCGATGAGAAGCCTGGCGCGCTGGTCGGTCGAGAACCGGGTACCCGTGAATATCCTCATGGTGCTGCTCATCGTCGGCGGGCTAATGAGCTTCAACAGGATTCACCGTGAGGTCTTTCCTCTCTTCGCCCTGCGTTATGTAACCGTTTCGACCTACTACTACGGCGTTACTCCACTGGAGCTCGAGCAACTCGTCACGATCCCCATCGAGAACGCTGTCGCGGAAGTCGACGACGTGGCCGAGGTTCTCTCGATGACGACCGAAGGGCTCTCCGTCGTCATCATCGAGTTCGAGGAAAGCCTCGAAAACATTACGATTGCCGCCCAGGATGTCGAGTCGGCTGTCGACGCGATTCCGAGCCTGCCTGCGGACATCGAGGATCCGGTTGTCGCTGAGCTGAAGCTGGAGTTTCCCGTTCTGGACGTGGCGGTAGCAGGGGTCGCCCCGGAGCCCGTACGACGGGACATCGCCAAGTTGTTGAAGCGGCGGATGGAACGGATCGATGGGGTGTCCTCGGTCGTCGCTCAGGGTCTGAGGGACCAGGAAATCTGGATCGAGCTCGATCCAGATCGTCTCTACGGGCTGAACCTGCCGCTCGATCTGGTTCTCGGCCGGATCCGCCAGCGTCTGGTCAACGTGCCGGCGGGCTCGATGCGCACGCAGCAGGGTGAGGTACTGCTACGAACCTCCGGAACCACCGCTGATGTCGAGCAGGTGGAATCAATCGTCGTCCGCACGGCGGCCGATGGCCACCAGATCCGTGTCGGCGACCTCGGCCGTGTCAGAGCGACTTTCGAAGAGGCAACGACCCTGGCTCGCGCCAATGGCCTTTCAGCCATCAATCTTCACATCGTCAAGCAGGTCGACGGCGACACCATCTCGATCGTCGACCAGGTGGGGGAAATCGTAGAGGAGTTCGAGGCGACGGCACCGGAAGGCGTCGAGTTCTTCATGCTCAACGACGGATCCACGTGGATCGAGAGCCGCTTGCGAACCATGTACCAGAGCGGACTGTGGGGCTTGGCGCTGGTGATCCTGGTGCTCAACGCTTTCTTGTCGCCCCGCGTTGCCGCCATGACCGCGTTCGGTCTGCCCCTGGCCATCAGTGGAGGCCTGATCGTCCTTTACCTGACCGGAGGCTCGTTGAACATGTTGTCGCTGTTCGCGTTCATTCTGGTGCTTGGCATCCTGGTGGACGATGCGATCATCATCGCCGAGAACAGTTACCGGTATATGCAACGGGGTATTGAGCCCGAGGAAGCGACAATCAGAGGCACCAGGGAGGTGACCCTCCCGGTGGTTGGCGGTGTAACCACCACGATCGCGGCCTTTCTGCCGTTGTTGCTCACCAGCGGCGTTATGGGGGAGTTTCTCGCCATCATTCCCGTCGTCGCGGTGGCTTGTCTGGTGGCCTCACTCTTGGAGGCTCTGGTTATCCTGCCGTCTCACCTGGCTGACTTTTCACGCAGTACCGTCGCGGCACCCGAGCGACGTGGCACTCCACGGTGGTTCCGCCGATTGCGCAAGCGCTACGGCCACACGGTAGCCGCGGCGATTCGCTACCGCTACGCGACCCTGGGCCTGGTGCTCCTCGCCGCGGTCGGAGCGGGCGTTCTGACGATGTTCATGAAGTTCATCTTCTTCGACGAAACTGCGGCCGTCGAAGTCCTGATCAATGTGAAGACTCCCGCATCGAACGCTATCGAGGACACCGAGCAGGTCATTCGTCAGGTCGAGGACATTGCGCTTCAGTTTCCCCCGGAGGATGTGCAGAGTGTGATCGGCCTGGTGGGTCAGTGGCCCTTCAGTAACCGCAGGTCCGAGTTTGGCCCGAACCTGGGCCAAGTCAGAATTCGCCTGCCGGAGTCGCAGGTATTCGGAGGCCGTGGCCCGCAGATCTACCAGGAGCTACGTGCGCAGTTGATGGAAAACGTGGTAGGCGCGGAGAGCATCGAGCTCGAGCGCGAATCCGGCGGCCCGCCCGTGGGACGTCCAGTGTACGTTCAGGTGCTCGGGGAGGAAATCGACGTCCTGCAGCAGATTGCCGCCGAGATCAAAGACTTCCTCGCCACCGTCGATGGAGTCCACGATATCAGCGACAGTTTCATGGAAGGAAAGGACGAGATCCGCGTCGTCACCGATGAGGACCGTGCTGCCCTCTACGGCCTTTCGGTCGACAGTATCGGGCGCGCTGTGCGCACGGCCATGGACGGTACTGTGGTTGCCACCGTGCAAGAGGAAGACGAGGACATCGATGTTCGAGTTCGCTATCTTCCCGAGTATCGCCGCAACTTGGACGACGTTGAGGGCCTTCGTATCTCAACCCCGACCGGCGAGCTGGTTCCGTTCGGCGGCATCGCCAGTCTTCGCCGTACCCGTGGCTATGGCCGCATCGACAGGGAAAGCCGAGAACGGGTGATCTCGGTCAGCGCCGACGTCAACACCGATGTCATCACCTCGGTTGAAGCGAATGCCCTGGTGGCTGAGCGATTTGTGGACGTCAGCCAGCGTTACCCGGGCTACTTTCTCGACTTCGCCGGCGAAGCTGAAGAAACCGAGGAGAGCATGTCGTCTCTTTTCAGCGCCTTCGCTATCGCGTTGCTCGTGATCTACGCCATCCTCGGG
>CALAKE010000659.1 GCA_937922775.1 uncultured bacterium
TGGATTGGGTGATGGAGAACCATCCAGAAGAGCTGGAGGACATGCCGGGCGGACAACTTCCCTACGACGGCGAGGGAGCCCGGAAGCTCCTCGAATTGCTCACCTATTGGCGAGATGCGCAGCAGTAGGCAGCGCGGGAGGCCTCATGTGGCCGAGGCCGTCTTCGCAACAGTAGGCCCTGAAATGACCGGGAGAACTGCGGTCTAACTCTTCTTCATCGAGCAGGTGCTGATTCCGAGCACCGTGTAGAGCGGGCAGCTACCGATCAGGCCCGTGGCCAGCGGCACGAGACCGATCAACCCCCAGAGGGTCTTCGGCCCGATGAATACCAGGCTCAGCAGCCCGATTCCCAAGAGAACGCGCACCACGCGCTCGATGTTGTGCTCGTTGACGGGGAGCGCCTTCGAAGCCATTTCGTATCCTCCTTCTCAGCCCGACCATGCTTCGGCCCGGACCCGATCATCGTGACTGTCTCAGAGACTGGCCCTTGTCACGGTATGCCCATGCGTACCATCCTCTACTAGCTAGCAACAAGATCATACCCGCCCCGGGCAGGATAACTGCCCCGCGGGTCATTGGAGATGTCGGAACGACCACAGAGATCCCCGAGAAGAGCGACAGGAAGAGCCAACATGCGACGACGAGACTTCATGAAGTACAGCCTCATGGGCAGCGCTGTGGCGCTGGCACCTCAGGCCATGGCGAAGGGGCGGGGGGACTCGAACGCTGCTGCCCCACAGCGGACCGCCTCTGCATTCGATCTCGATGAAATCTCGGTCAGCGACCTGCAAGAACGCATGGAGTCTGGAGAGCTCACAGCCCGTGCTCTAGCCGAAATGTACCTGCAGCGCGTTGAGGAGATCGACCGTTCGGGGCCGATGCTCAACTCGGTGATAGAGAGCAACCCGGAGGCACTGTCGATCGCTGACGCTCTCGACCAGGAGCGAGCAACACGCGGCCCGCGCGGTCCGCTGCACGGCGTGCCGGTGATGATCAAGGACAACATCGATACCGCCGACCGCATGATGACCACGGCCGGGTCGCTGGCGCTCGCTGGCTCGATTCCGTCGCGGGACTCGACCGTGGCCGAACGGCTACGCGAAGCGGGCGCCGTGATTCTCGCGAAGACGAATCTCAGCGAGTGGGCCAACTTCAGATCGACGCGGTCGAGTAGTGGCTGGAGCGGTCGCGGCGGCCAGACCCGCAACCCCTTCGCCCTCGACCGCACGCCCTGCGGGTCGAGCTCGGGTTCCGGCGCGGCAGTTTCCGGCAACCTTTGTGCACTCGCGATCGGGACCGAAACGGACGGCTCGGTGGTCTGCCCGTCGTCGGCCAACGGCATTGTCGGCATCAAGCCCACCGTCGGCCTCGTGAGCCGCGCCGGTATTATTCCCATCGCACACAGCCAGGACACGGCGGGTCCCATGGCCCGCACGGTTGCTGACGCGGCGACCTTGCTGGGGGCGCTCACAGGGATCGACTCACGCGACCTGGCGACTTCGCAGAGCCGCGGTCGAATGCACGTCGACTACAGGCAGTTCCTGGAGCCCAACGGCCTGCGCGGTGCGCGCATCGGGGTGGCCCGCAACTTCTTCGGATTCCATGAGAAAGTGGACGAGCTCATGGAGGCGGCTATCACGACGCTCGATACCGGTGGCGCGACCATCGTCGACAACGCCAACCTCGACAACACCGATGAGTACGACGACAGCGAGTACGAGGTGCTTCTGTACGAGTTCAAGGCCGACCTCAACTTCTATCTCGAGAGCCTGGGTCCCGGAGCACCGGTTCACTCCTTGGCCGACGTCATCGCCTTCAACGAGGCCAACAAAGAGCTCGAGATGCCCTACTTTCAGCAGGAGATTTTGCTGATGGCCGAGGAGAAGGGGCCCCTTACCGACCAGGCGTACCTCGACGCGCTAGCCAAGAACCACCGCTTGTCGCGTGATGAGGGAATCGACAGGGTAATGGACGAGCATCGACTCGACGCCATTATCGCCCCGACGGACGGGCCGGCCTGGCCGATCGACCTGGTCACGGGCGACCACTTTCTCGGCGGATCCTCGACACCGGCCGCGGTATCGGGTTACCCGAGCATCACGGTTCCGTCCGGCTACATTTTCGGCCTACCCGTTGGGATCTCCTTCTTCGGTCGGGCTTGGAGCGAGCCGACGCTTATTCGCCTGGCGTATGCCTACGAGAGGGCCAGCAGGCATCGTCGGGCACCTGCCTTCCTCCCTACCGCTGATCTGACCGTGTCATGAGCTCCCGAAAGGACGAGGGAACCTGAATGGTCGCCCCACGACGCCTTCCGATGACGCTGCTGCTCGCGGGCCTGGTGCTCGCCGGCGTTGCCCTGCCCGCCGCCTGGGGGATGCAGGCGGGCGACTCGACCAGGCTTCTGCCCGGGGCGATTGACGATCTTGGCAGGCTGCGCCAGGAGTCCAACGATGCCCGGTTCGAGGTGTTGATCACCATCCTCGAAGAGCGCGGTATTGCCTATGAAGTGCAAGAGTTCGCCAACGAACATGCGAACCGCTCTCCGCGGCCCGTGGGTCGCAACATCGTCATGACATTCGGGTCGGGCCCGCGAGATCTGGTGGTCGGCGCCCACTTCGACGCCGTTGCTTTGCCCGATGGGTTCTCCGAGGGCATGGTGGACAACGGCGCCGCAGCCATTATCGTGATGCGCGTTGCCGAGGCGCTGCAGGGGCTCGAGCTCAGCCACCGTGTACGTGTGGTGCTCTTCGACATGGAGGAGATCGGTCTGCTCGGCTCACGCCACTATGTGTCGACCGAGGACGGAGAACGAGCCGCCGCGATGCTCAACCTCGATGTCAGTGCCGCCGGTGACGCCGTGCTCTTCGGTCCGGCGGGCAACGCAGGGAACGAGCTCGTCTACGATGCCGCCTGGCAGACGTGCGCAGACGCGGACCTCACATGTGTGGAGTTTGCCAACTATCCGAGTAGTGACGATCGCTCCTTCCAGGCCGCGGGCGTGCCGAACATCTCGATCGCCGTTATGCCGGAGATCGAGGCCCACCAAATGTGGCTGATCATGAACGCCCGCGAGAGCTCGGGGTTGGCGCCAGGCTTTCGTACCCACACGATGAGTACCCTCCATTCGCCCAACGACACGCTAGATGAGGTTCAGCCGGAGGCGATGGCCCTCGCCTACCGAATGGTGCTCGAAACTCTCCTGTATTTGGATACCATCCTGGCCGAAGGACAGTAGTGCGCTGAGAAGTTCAGACTAGGGACAACAAGCCAAGCTCATGGACGAGAGGAAGCGCTCGCCGCGCATCACTCACCTTTCCTGGGGAAGGATCGAGGTCGAGGGGCGGCACCACCCGTTCAAGGATGCCAAGCTCTTTCCAGGCGGTGCGCGCGAGTGGAACTGGCTGGAAACGGGAACGGGGCATTCACCGGGGATTCAACCGTCCGATGTGGCCGAGATTCTCGACCACGATGTGGAAATCGTAGTGTTCGGAATCGGTGTCTATGAGCGCCTGGGTGTTCTCCCCGAGACCCTCCGACTCCTGGCAGACCATAGAGTGGACCTACACGTTCTCGCGACTCCTCAGGCGGTCGAGACTTACAATGAGCTGCGAGAAGACAAACGAGTCGGCGCTTTGATCCACACGACCTGCTGATGACACTTACGGGCCTCCATCTATTGCTGACGTACAAGTGTCTGTTCGAGTGTGACCACTGCTTTGCCTGGGGTAGCCCTCGGCAGAGCGGCACGATGTCCTTGCGGCAGATCGAGGACATCCTGGAACAGGTGGCAGACCTGGGAACGGTCGAGTGGATCTACTTCGAGGGTGGCGAGCCGTTCCTCTACCAGGTGGTGCTGCAGCGGAGCGTACAGACAGCCGCGGCCATGGGGTTCAGGGTGGGGATCGTCAGCAATGGATACTGGGCGACCACCGAGGACGATGCCACCGAATGGTTACGCCCCCTGGCTGGCCTTCTTCAGGACCTGTCGATCAGCACTGACCGCTATCACGGTGATCGTGACATCAGCGAGGAGGCGGAGAATGCCCGTGCCGCCGCCGTGGCGCTCGGAATTCCTGTCAACTTCATGAGCGTTGCTCAGCCGGAGGAATCCGACGCCGCCCAGGTCAGCGGGCAGCTACCGCACGGGACATCGGGTGTCATGTACCGCGGCCGAGCAGCGATTGCGCTCGTCGACCGGACAGGGCGTCGACAATGGGACGAGCTCACGGAGTGCCCGCACGAGGACTTCCGCGATCCCGGGCGTATGCACGTCGACCCCTTCGGGAATATGCATATCTGCCAAGGGCTCTCGATGGGCAACCTGTTCGAGGAGCCTCTGGCAGAGATTTGTGCGGCCTACGAGCCCGAGACCCACCCCGTCATCGGGCCGTTGCTCCAGGGGGGGCCGGCCGAGCTGGTCAGACGATACGATCTGTCTCACGAGGATGGCTACGCCGACGCCTGCCATCTGTGCGACGCGGCTCGTCGCTTGCTCCGCGCGCGCTTTCCGGAGACCCTGACCCCAGATCAGCTTTACGGCCAGCTCGAGTAGAGGATTCGATGGCACTTGGCGACGAGCCGATGCAAGAAGGCAGAGCCGCCCGAGGATTCGAAGGCGGCTCGCGGCCCTACCCGTCGAAGCGCGACTGGTGGATCGTGCTGATTGTCTGGGGCACGATCGCCATGACTGTCCTTGCAGGCGTCAAGGCTGCCCAGAGCGCCTTTGCTTCCTCCCTTGCGCTCGCCTTCGTGCTCTCCTGCGCTGCAGTCGTGCTCGGGATGCTTACCATTCTCTACGCCACCTACTACATCATCACCGGCGACCGTCTCGTCGCCCACTGCGGTCCGTTCAAGAAATCTGTTCTTCTTCAGGACATCGAGGAAGTGGTGCCGAGCCACAATCCATTGTCGAGCCCGGCACTGTCGCTCGATCGTCTCCACGTCCGCTGCCGCGGATCGGTTTTCGGACTTCTGATCTCACCACGCGACAAGCAGGGATTCCTGGCAGACCTTGTCGCCCGAACCCCGCAACTTCGACTGGACGGGGACCGGGCCGTTTCCGGAGGACACCGATGAACACTTACGACCGCCGTCAGTTTCTCAAGGAATCCGCTGGTGTCATGGCGGGCTTGAGCGTCACCAGCCTGGTTGTGAGCGGATGCAGGGGGGCTGGAGAAGGAGGCGACGGTGCCGGGGACGCGGTAGGGGCCGCGACGGGAGCCGGGGCGGAAGGTGACCCGGGCGCCGGGGCAGGGGACGAGTCCCTGTTCGAAATCTCGCTCGCCGAGTGGTCGCTGCACCGCACGCTGAACGCCGGCGATCTCGACCATCTCGACTTCATCAGCGTGGCCAGGAACGACTTTGGACTCGATGCGGTCGAGTACGTCAACAGCTTCTTCTTCGAGCGCGCCCGCGACACGCAATACCTGACCGAGATGAACACCCGGGCCGACGGCGAAGGAGTGCGTAACCTGCTGATTATGTGCGACAACGAGGGCCGGCTGGGTGACCCTGACGAAATGGCGCGGACTACGGCCATCGAGAACCATTACAAGTGGGTCGAGGCGGCGAAGTTCCTCGGCTGTCATTCGATTCGCGTCAACGCGGCTAGCGAAGGGAGCTGGGACGAGCAGCAACAGCTTGCGGCCGATGGCCTGCAACGCCTTGCCGAGTTCGGCGCCGAACACGAGATCAACGTCATCGTCGAAAACCACGGTGGCCTTTCCAGCAACGGCCAGTGGCTCTCCGGCGTCATCAAAGCCGTCAATCATCCACGCTGCGGAACGCTGCCAGACTTCGGCAATTTCCGCATCAGCGATGGCGAGATGTACGACTTCTACGACGGTGTGGCCGAGCTCATGCCCTATGCCAAGGCGGTGAGTGCGAAGTCCCACGATTTCGACGACCAGGGCAACGAAAGCGAGCTCGACTACCTACGGCTCATGAGGATCGTGCTCGACGCTGGCTACCGCGGCTATGTCGGCATCGAGTACGAAGGGTCGATTCTCCCCGAGCGGGAAGGCATCCAGGCCACCAAGGACTTGCTGGTCCGGGTCCGAGACGAGCTTGCGGACCAGTACGGCAGGCCGTAGCGCTATTGCAGTCTCAGGAGCGGCTGGGCTGTAGCAGATCCGCCGTCAATGTCCCCCCGAGTGTGGCGAGGACGCTCCCAGAAGCAACCGTTTTGTTTTGTTGCCGGCCAGAAGCGTCCGGCGGAACGCATCGGCGAACGCTGGATCGATGACCGGTCTCTCCAGAAGAAGATCGTTCCGGTTGAGCGCCCGCTTCATCAGCCCCTCTTCAGAATGGGGCAAGCCCGGAGCCAGCACGTGGAGCATCTCGTGAGCCATGATCCGCGCCATCCCACGGGCGACAAGGCGACAGTCAGCGCCATACCTCCCGTAGTACGAGCTCTCGAGCCTCATGACTGTGCGCACAATGGTCGGGAAGAAGATGAAGACCGTGTGAGGCGGATCCAAGCTCAGCACCGTGCCCATGGCTCGCGGCCGGAATCCCCATGAGGTGGGCTGAATCGGGAGGATGATGGCACGGAACTCCAAACACTCCGAAGCGTGCTCCGGAGAGGTTGCGCGGTCGACCCAGGAGACCTGCACTCCGATGGTCGCGAAAATCTGCTCCAGCTCATCGCGAAGGTTGGCCAGCGCACCCTCGGACATCGGTACCGCATCGAAGATGGAGATGTCGAGATGAAGAACAGCGTCGGTCGCCGAAGTCGAATCGTCCAGGTGGGCAGGAGCCTCTGCGGGCGCGATGGAGATGTACAGGAGATGTATCGAGACGAGCGCCAGTAGTGACCCTACCCTTCGGTGTGTGACCGATAGTGACAAAGAGTATGTCGGGGGGCGTGGTGAGAACGCGCTCCGCAGCGCCGCGCAACCTCGAGCCCATCCCCGGCCGGCGTAGAGATGAAATGCCCTTTACGGTCTCGAGACGGCCTTGGCCCTCGGCACAGCGTCGCCTTATCTTAGTGTTAGTGTGCCGAAAAAGCCAGAAGAATCCGTTCAAGAACTGACGTGAGGCGGAGAATCTTCCATAGATCCTCGCTACTGCCTAAGCCTCTGTACAGTAATGCGTTACGAGGATTCGTAACAAATTTCAACGAGATCGCTGTATTTCAGAATTGAAATGCAAATCGTTGCAGTATTCTTCATAATAGTGAACTAGCCTGACGAGGATCTGGCGGGGAGGGGCGGAGAAAATTCCCTGCTAGGGGGGAAGGAGTCGAGACGAGATGAGACGATATCCGACCCTGCCTGAGAGGCTGAAAGACCAGCTCGGTCGAATAGCGCCGAGCCACGACCGCGGCATCACCTATTTCCCGTGCGCTCGTACCGGCTTCCCCCGGAGCTCGCCACTAAGCTCTACGCGGCAGGTGAATCGGGAATGGGCTATTGCGTCTTCACCGTGAAGTTCTCGGATGGTTCCCGCCGAGCCTACGTGACGGGCAATACAGTTGATTTCATCACGCCGCCGAGTGGCCTCACGGCCGGCGCCGCCAGAAAGGTATACGCGCACAGGGGGAGGGATCAGTCCCCACAGCCGGGCCCCGACTATTACTGGTGCCTCTTCCAGGGCGCGGAAGCCGCCATCTGACAGGACTCTTCTGCGGACTCGTATCCTCAGGTCCTCAGTTGACCTCCGACCCTTCCGTTGATCCTCAGAAGCGGTTGTTGAACCGCACCCAGAGCTCGTCGCCGAGCTGCCACCAGCGTTCCGCGGTCTTGTTGGCCAGGCCTACTGAGTATTTCGTGAGGTACTCCTCGGCCAAAGCCGGGTCTTGCTTGAAGAGCTCCAGCGCCTCTGCCTCGATCTCGGCCTGCTTGGCGAACAGCTCTTCCTCGAGAGGTCGCCAGACCTCCTCTAGAACCGGCGCCATCTCCTGGTAGCGGATGTAGGAGAGCTTGCTTGCCCGCCGGTAGGCCCACCAGGCGCAGTCACGGCTGAACTCCCGGCGCCCGTCAACCAAATAGCCGTCGGGCATTTGAGAGATGCCGATGTAGAACGGCAAATGCGGGGTTGTCGCCGGGTTGTCGTATCCCAGCCAGACCAAACCGCCGATGGGATCCGGGAGCCAGGCTCTGGACTGGGTGATCGTGAGGTAGGTGGCCGTTGGGGAGGCAATGGTGCGCTCCCGGTCAACGCCGAGAAGCTCACGCGTATCCCCGTTCATGAAGGGGTTGGCAATCGGGCTCTTGATCGTCTCGCCATCGCGATTCACTACCGTCAGGCGCCGAGTCATGTCGTACGGCGTGTCGGCGTAGTAGTCCCTGAAGATCTTCAGCAGATCCGGCACCGTAACCTTCTGGTCGGGCTTCACGGAGAGGGGATAGTTCTCAGCGTTCGGATCCAAGTTCAGGGAAGGAGCCAACAGGCTCAATGCTCGCCATTCCCGGCGGCGTGAGTAGAGGCTGCTGCGGCTAGCGTAGGCGTAGGCGAAGCGGAAGGGTTCGCCGCTGTCGGGACTCCACCAGCCCATCTCCTCCGCCAGGGAATGGATATTGTCGGAAGCCATGTACCAGTCCGGGTCGGAGAGATCCAGCTCCAGAATGCGATGTGAGTTGGCGCTGACGGCTATCTCATCGTCGGGGATGCGCACGGCGGCCCATACGGCGCCCAAGTTCCCACGCCCCGGCCCGAGGATCTCGAAGAACCAGACTTCCTCGGGGTCCGCAAAGGTGAAGGCCTCGCCCCAGTCGTTGTATCCGAACTCCTTGGTGAGCTCATCGGCAATGCGGATAGCCTCGCGGGCGTTAGTGGCCCGCTCCAGCACCAGGCGGTACAGCTCCGGCGCATCGATGATCCCGTTGCTCGTCTTGAGCTCCCTCTTGCCGCCGGTCGTCGTCTCCCCGATGGCGAGCTGGTGCTCGTTCATGATGGGATAGGCCGCGTCCATGAACTTGTAAGTCTCGGCGACCTGCGGGATCTCGCCGGCGGGAATGCGGTCGTCGTCGTGAGGCTTCGTAGTTCGTTTGGGTTCGAGCCACAACATGGCCATCGAGCCAGGCTCGTGGCTCCTCCGGGGTTCCAGGCTGATCCAGGTGCGGTCCGTTCCCGAGTCACACGAATGGCTCGTCATGGTGGAGCCGTCAACCGACGCCTCGGGTCCCACGAGGAGACTCGTGCAGCAGTCGGTACAGGGAGCGTCCGAGACCGGGATCTCGGCGTTCTGCGGGCAGGTAGGGCCTTCGCAGGTCTGCTCCTGCGCGAAGCCGAATAGAAGGACGACGAGGAAAAGCGGGAAGAGGCCAGCAAGCAACCGGCCGGGGCGCGACGAGCGTTCCATGGTTGGACTCTCCTGTCGGCTGACGGAAGTGTTTCTGGCCTGGGGATCCGTGACTCCAGGCAACACGTTTCCAGTGAAGACAGTCTATTCCTTGTCCGGGATCGACTCCATGTACTTTGATACCCTGAAGTGCATCTCGTTTCGACCAGACTGCATTCAGGGAGCGGCTATGCCGCTCTCGAAGGGTATCGTTTCCATGGCCCACGCAAGCGAGTCCGACAGAGATCTCTTCTATGCCCTGGCACGCTCGGCGGACGAAGCCGAGCGACTCAATCAGCAAGCCGAGCTCTGGCGAAAAGCAACCTCTCGAGTCCTGGACCAGCTCGATTTGGCTCCCGGAATGTCCTGTCTCGATTTCGGCTGCGGCGCCGGCGACGTCATGCTCGCTCTCGGTCGTCGCGTCGGTCCGAGTGGGAATGTGGTGGGAGTCGACACCGACGCCGATCTCGGGAGAAACGTGGCCAAGGAGTTGACCAAGACAGGAGCCTCGCGCTTCTCCTTCCTCGAGGCGGACATAACCAAGCCCGAATCACTTCCGACAGAGCTGTTCGACGTAACGAGCGCCCGATTTCTTCTGGTGCATCTCGAGGATCCCGTCGTGGCGTTGAGGACGATGTGGAACCTGACGAGGCCCGGCGGCGTGCTCGTGGTGTTCGACTACGACTTTCGGACCCATGACACGCACCCTGCGTGCCCTGAGCTCGAGGAGTTCATCGCGGTTGTGGATGGCGTATTCGAAAAGGCCGGGCTCGACCCGCGCATTGGCTCCAAGCTTCCCCACTATCTCGAGCGCGCCGCCGAGGGCCCGCCAGATGGGGTCGAAACGTCGGGCTTCATCACGCCGTTGCCGGACCTGCGTGAGTTCCTGCTGCTGTCCTATAAGAGCCTGCTACCAGCAGCCCTTGATCTGGGTGTCACTACGGAGGGGAAGGCTGAAAAGATGATCGCCTTCCTCGAGGGCGGCGCCGCGGAATCTCCCTCCTACTGGCTATCGGCCTTATATTGCAGCGCCTGGAAGCGGAAGCCGTGAGCTTCGACGAAGGTGGTGAGCGGCGCTGTGCAGCACATCACAGCGGAGGCGCTTGCGCTTCAACAGCCAGGAGATCAGGCCCTTGATGACGAGACCCGTCATCCTCTCGGCGGTGTTCTCTGCGGCACTCCTCGCAATGGTCCCCCCGTATCAGCAGTCGGGAGGATTTGAGCGAGTCCTGGGGGGCGAGGATCTCGAACGTGGTGTCTTCGTCAGCCCGACGCGGGACGGAGGCTATGTCGCCGTCGGGGTCTCGCAGAGCCTCCCGGAGGGCGACGAAGACGTGTACCTCGTGAGAACTGACTCCGCTGGCGAGCTTCTCTGGTCGCAAACGTACGGTGGCAACGCCCATGACAACGGATGGTCGGTCCGCGAGACCGAGGATGGTTTCATGATCGCTGGATTCACTGAGAGCTTTGGGTCCGGTGGCTTCGATTTCTACCTGCTGGCGACGGACTCGAGGGGCGAAGTCGTCTGGTCCGAGACCTACGGAGGCGAGAGTGACGATCGCGCCTGGGCTCTGGCTCCAGCGAGCGGCGGAGGATTTGTTCTCGTGGGAGAGACCAAGAGTTTCGGTGCCGGCGAGGAAGATTGTTTCTTGGTCAGGACTGACGACTCAGGAGCGGAGCTCTGGACTCGAACCTATGGTGGGGAGAAGGGTGACCGTTGCTTTTCTGTCGTAGAGACCAATGACGGCGGCTACATGATCGCGGGGCAGACCTACAGCGAGGGCGCAGGCGATCGTGATCTCTATGTCCTCAAGACCGACGTGAACGGGACCCTCGAATGGTCGAAGACCTTTGGCGGGCCGGTCTCAGATGTTGGTCACTACATCACAGCGACCTCCGACGGGAGCTTTGTCGTTACCGGCTACACGACCAGCCTCGCCGCCGATGGCGACGATCCCTATCTGGTCAAGATCGATCCCGACGGCGAAGTGCAATGGACGCGCGTGCTGCCCATGGCGGGCGTCAACCACACCCTGACCGGTGAGCAGGCGACCGACGGTGGCTTCTATCTTGTCGGCTTCTCCGAATACCCGGAGAGGGGCTCGAATGCCGCTCTGCTGGTGAAAGCCGATCCGGAGGGCCGGCTCGACTGGCACCGGGACGTGCTGGCCACAGAGACCGGCCGGACCATCGGGTATACAGTGCGCGCCATGTCGGGTGGCGCCTGCGTCTTTACGGGGCACTCGACGGTCGGCTCGGCCGGAGGCCTCGACCTGCTCCTGGTGCGAGTGGCAGGTGAGAAGCAATGAGGCCTCGAATTGGGCTGTTCGAATGACATCAGGGAGAGGCAACTAATGGACCGGGATGAATGCTATCGATGGGGAGATCTCTTCACGAGCGATTGGGCGTCCCTGGTGTCAGGGATGTCCGAGCGTGCAGATGCAATGGGTTTACTACAGGCAGATCGCAACGGCTCTCTTGTTTGGAGCAGGGACGAAATCGAGGAATGCAGGTGGGTTTTCGTCGAAGACCCTTCAGAAGTCGAGAGAATCCGAGCCATCTATGGCGACAATGAGAACGTCGAGAGCCCCTGTTGTTTCGTCGTGGCTAAACAGCCCGACCCGAGTGATACACGCGGAGACGTCATTTTCGACATCTTCCGGCTCAGCCCTCAGAGCTACCTGTGGCACTTCAACAGGGTCTACACGCGACCATCACAGAAAGGTATCGAAGAGTGAAGATCAAGCTGGCGGGCATCATCGTGGACGACCAGGAGAAGGCGCTCCGCTTCTATACCGAGGTCCTCGGCTTCGCCAAGAAGACCGACATCCCCGCGGGGCCGTACCGATGGCTCACCGTCGTTTCTCCTGACGAGCCGGAAGGTGCCGAGCTGGTGCTCGAGCCGAATGCCAATCCCGCTTCAAAGACATACCAAGAGGCGTTGCTCGAGCAGGGGATTCCCCTGACGGCGCTCGAGGTTGAAGACGTGCAGGCGGAATACGAGCGTCTCGTGGCGGCTGGGGTGGTGTTCAAGTCGGAACCCACCGACGTAGGGTCAACCGTCATCGCGATGTTCGAGGATACCTGCGGCAACCTGATACAGATTTACCAGGCCTGATCCGGGCCAGCAGCCTTTTTCTGTCACAGCAGCGGTCGAAGGGGCCCGTACGGTCGACCTCTGACTGTAAAATTCGAGATCCGGGGGAACCCAGGCGCCACCCGAGACAGACCAAAGAACCGAGGAAGTGAACGTGGCCAACGTCCTGATTACCGGTGCGAGCAGTGGCTTCGGCAAGATGACCGTGGAGTTGCTCCTGCAGAAGGGGCATACCGTCGTCGGCAGTGCGCGTGACGTCGATGGGCGGAACAAGGCTCCATCCGACGAGCTCAGGGCTCTCGGCGCACAGATGGTCGAGATGGACGTAACTGACGACGGCAGCGTCGAGGCGGCCGTCGCTGAAGCACTCGGCGGTACAGGTGGCCTGGATGTCGTGGTCAACAACGCTGGCCTCGGAGTGCTCGGGGTTCAGGAGACCTTCACTCCTGCGGAGTGGCAGCAGGTCTTCGATGTGAATGTCTTCGGCGTGCATCGGGTGAGCCGCGCGGTACTGCCTCATATGCGCGAGAGGGGCTCGGGCCTCCTAGTGCAAGTCTCCAGCCTGCTCGGTCGTGTCACGATTCCGTTCCATGGGCCTTACAACGCGTCAAAGTGGGCGCTCGAGGCGATGTCGGAGAACTACCGCGTCGAGCTGTCGGGATTCGGGGTCGATGTTGCCATCATTGAGCCAGGTGGGTTTGAGACCCCCTTTGCCGACAGCCTTCTGCGGCCGAGCGATCAGGGCGGCGAGGTGGCTCTGAACGCGATGCAGGAGCAGGCGGAGGGGTTCCTGTATGGTTTCGGTGAGGCCTTGGCTGCGAATCCAGCGCAGAATCCACAGAATGTCGCCGACGCCATCGTGAACGTCATCGAAACGCCGGCCGGCCAGCGACCATTCCGCACGGTCGTCGACAAGATGGGAATGGGCGAGGCGATTCAGCCGTACAATGAACAGCTCGAACAGCTCACCTCTGGCCTCTATGCGGCCTTCGAGATGGGTGACCTGTTGAAGCTCAAGATCAAGGAATAGGCCAGGAGCTCGGCAGCCACCCAGCTTTCCCCATCCGTGAACCCATGGAGGTCGTATTCAGGCGATCCGTACTTGTCCGGCATCAGCTCCTGCCGATGGTCATACTTGCACTGCTTCTCGGGGCGAGCTTGACGTTCAGGCTTCTTCAGAGGATGTTTAGCGAATGGGAACTTCCGAAGCGACAACTCGCGGTGTACACGTTCGGGTCGAGCCTCAGTTCGACCCCGGGCGCTCCAACCCGGAGCAGGAGCACTGGTTCTTCCTCTACACGGTCACCATCACCAATCAGGGCGAGGAGACCGTGCAGCTGCTGAGACGCCACTGGATCATCACGGACGGTGAAGGGCACGTGGAAGAGGTGCGCGGGCCGGGAGTCGTTGGCGATCAGCCGGTGCTGCGGCCGGGCGAGTCGTACACCTATACCTCCGGCTGTCCCCTTACGACTGCCTTCGGTTTCATGCAGGGCACCTACCAGATGGTCACCGCGGACGGCGAAGAGTTCGATGCAGAGGTTGCCCCGTTCGAGCTGAGCGAGCCCTACTCAGTGCACTGAGGGTGGCAGCAGGCCGCGGCACGGAGCCAATGTCCAATCAGCTCGGCAGCACGAGCCGATAGCGCTTGATCTGGATCGTGCCGAGCTCATCCTCGACGGCCGCGATCATGATGTCATCGCGGATGAACGGCCGTGGCTGGATGGTCCGAGGTGTCATCCCGTAGAACTCACTCGGCGCCTCGACGGGGCCGAGGTATCTGCCCTGCTCGTCGAACACGTCGATCAAGACCGAGTCGAGCCAACAGGGCTCGGCGCGGTACTCATCCGCGTCGCCCGGCTCTTCGTTGCACTCGGTCAATCGGATTCCCGGCCCGGGCTTGATGACCCAGATCCGCCCGTTCGAGTCGGGGACGATTTGCTCGAAGGCGGGCTTATGAGAAGGTAGCTGTGAGTTTGGATCCCATCCCGATACCTCCTCGACGTCCTCGAGATCCGCGCGAAGCAGATCGCGATACCAGTCTCCCTCGGCATTCTCGACGGGCACCTGGTCCCACGCCTTCTCGATCACCATCTTGCGATCATCGGCGTGGTGAATTTGCAGCCGGTACTGATTGCCGCTGCCGGCAACGAGTGAACCATATGGGGAGACGGCCCACGCACGCCGCGGTACGAATGCCGGGGATATCGAGGCGACCATGACGTATTCCTCATTGCGACGGACGATTTCGATCACTGGAGCCTCGTAATCAAACTCTGGGAGCGGACGGGTTTCGCCCGCTTCCCCTTCATTGATTCCCGCGTAACCGACCTTCCACGTTCCCGGGTTCATCCCCTCCCGCTCCAACGTTACGGGAACGTACACCGTGCCATCGGGGCCGACATTCGAGGTGTTGAACCAGGCGAACACACTGAGCTCTTCGAGGCTCCAAGTGGCGATTGGCGTACCTTCGGGCGAGAAAACCTCTATTTCCCCTTGTCCGAGGACGAATACGTTCCCGGTCCGGTCGAGCCCCATGAATGTCGGCCGTTCGAACTCACCGGGGCCCTGTCCACCCCCGCCGATATCGAGGACATGAGTGCCCCGCTGGTCATAGACCCGAACGACTGGCACCTGAGCGTCGAGGGCGTAGATGCGCCCGTCCGTTGCCGCGACCGCTGAGATTCGCCCGAGCATGTAGGGCTCTTCCCCAACTTCCTCGCCGATCGACAATTCCTCGACGAGTCGCGCGGTTCCCTGCCAGACGGAGCCGCTCTCGGTGTGCACCGTGGTGACGTTGCCCTCGGTCACGGTCGTGCCCTGCCAGGGCTGACCGCCGGCAGCGGTCGGTTCACCCCCGCCACAGGCCGCAAGCGAGAGCGCAAGGATGAGGCATGCGGCACGCCTTGCATACGGGAACGCTGCGACTGAAGCCGAAGAGTGAGCGGCAGTCGTCTGCGCGGCGATGGCCGCTGGCCGCATCGCTACAACTCCTTCAGGTAGATATTCCTGAAATAGACAGGGCTCTCGTCGTCATGGTTCTGCAGGCCGATGTAGCCCCTGGGGGCGAAATCCTCGACCTTGCCACGTGGCTCCGCCTGCCAATTAAGGACCTCTTCGCCATTGAGTACCACGGTGATCAGGTCGCCCTGGAAGGTGATGCGCATCCGGTTCCATTCGCCGGTCGGCTTGGAGGCGAGCATGGAGGCGGGCTCGGCATCGTAGGCGGCTCCGGTTGCGTGAACTCCTTCACCGGCGTCGTTAATCTGGATTTCGAAGCTGTGGTAGATGTATGAGTTGCTGGCAGGAATCCCCGGTACCCGCAAGAAGACGCCGGAGTTGGTCTCGGCAGTGCTCGTCTTGAACTCGAGGTCGAGCGCGAAGTCTTCGAGTTCCTTGGTGGCGTACCAGAACAGACCCATACCACCGTGCGACGTCAGCACCCCGGTATCGCTGTCGAGGTCGAAGTAGCCAGGCCCGTAGTGGTTCCAGCCGTGCTTCGAGAACTTCCCCTCATCGTTCGCCTTGAGGATCTGCTCGAAACCCTCGAGATCATCCACTTGCGTCGCCCCGTTGGCGCCGCAGGCAAGAAGTACTGAGCACAATGCGAACAGGCAGACCGATTTGCGCATGATGTTCTCCGGTTTGTCGGTTGAGTCCTGTCAAACTTCGTTCCTATGAGGTTCGCGGATTCCATTCTCCCCTGGCCACATCGGGCACGTACGGCTCCAGCCCGGGCGGTGGAAAGGGAATAACTCGTTCTTGCTCGACGCTCATGTAGGCGGTCATGAGCAACTCGGTAACGTTCACACCGTCGTCGAAGTTCTCGCTAGGCCGCTCCCCTGCCAAGAAGCACTGGACCATGTGCCGGTTCTCCGGCTCATAGCCGTACTCGCTTGCCTCGTGGGCGACCACCGGCATCAGACCAGTCTCTGCGTTCTGTTTCTCCACCAGGTCCTCGCCGACATCGCCCGAGACGTTGCGGCTGAAGAACACCTTGAGCCCCGAATCGAGCGTGGTCAACGACATCGAGTACTCGGGGCCGAGAAGCTCCATGGTCTGGCGTAGACCGGCACCCACAAAGCACCAACTCGTGGTGGTCTCGACGATCTTTCGGCCTCCCTCGGGATCCCGGTACTCGATGAGCGAGCGAGCGAAATCCTCCGCCGGCCGGTTCAGGTAGTCGAGCTGCCCGCCGCTGTTGTCGGCGAGAATCTTGGCGTAGTGCGGGTCCTGCCACTTCAGGCAAGAGGCGTAGGCAGAGACCTTTACAGGAGTCAGGTAGTCACGGCTTGCTCCAGGTGGTGTGAGGAGAAAGCGTGCTACTTCCACCGAGTGGCACATCATGTCGTTGATTACGCCGCCACCCTGCAACTCGCCTTCCCAGAACCAGGGCATGTGCGGGCCGCTGTGTTCCTCGGCGGCACGCGCCAGGTAAGGCGCCCCCGTGAGAGCGGCGCCGCGGGTCCAGACGATCTCCTTGCCTCGCACGGTTGCAGGCGTGAAAAGCTGGTTCTCCAAGAAACCGTCGAGCAGGCCTGCCTTCTGCACCAGCTCGCGCAGCTTGTATGCCTCTCCGGCGTTGCGTCCAAGAGGCTTCTCACAAGCGATGCCGACGAGCTCCCCCTTGCCGGAGATGACGGCCTCGGTGATTTCCTCCATGATCTCGAGGCGAGTGTAGTTGGGGGCGCAGATCCACAGAGCGTCGATGGCTGGATCGGCCACCATGTCGGTCACCGAGGTGAAGATCCTGGCATCCCCGACGCCGAGCTCCCTGCACAGGGCGGCCCCCTCCGCGGCCGACCCCTCACTCCGGCTCAGCACGCCGAGGATATCGGAGTCACGCACCCCTACCCACGAGCGGATGTGGAATTTGCCGACGAAGCCCACGCCGATGATCCCTACCCCCAAGCGCTTCTTCGCCATTAGTGAACCTCTCCATTCGGTCCGCCGGCGCCTTCGGGCACTGCGGGCAGTTCTTCCTTGAAGAAGAGCAGGAACGCGATCGCGCAGGCGACGGTAATAGCCACCGGAACGAGGAAGACGCCGGTCCAGTCAGTTGCTTCGCCAGCCGTGAAGTAGGTCTGCACCCATCCCGAGAAGTTGGCGCCAACGAAGCTGCCCAAGCCGAGCGTCACCATGGCGATCAAGCTCTGCGCCGAAGCACGAATATCCACCGGCGCTACCTGGTCGACATAGATGAAAGCTGCCACAAAGAAGAAGACGTAGCAGAATCCATGCAGGCTCAATGAGGCGATTACCAGCCATGTCGGGCTGCCGATCGCAAAAATGACGTAGCGGATGGGCCATGCGACCACACCCACAGCCAGCGTCTTGCGCATACCGAACTTCTTCAACGACCACGACAGCACGAACGCCATCACGAAGATCTCGGCTGCCTGCCCGATCGTCATCCAAGCGGAAACGCTCGTGGCAGAAATGCCGATCCGGTCGGATACCAAGAACGGCGCCGTGAGCACGTAGTAGAACTGCAACTCCGTCGCGACGACGAAGCAGATCCCGATGAAGATGGCGAAGTTCTTGTCCTTCATCATCTTCCATGCCTCGAGGAACGCCCAGGGGCTGACGCCCTCCTTGCGTGGTGGCGTGTGAGGCAAGGCCAGGGATTGCAGTCCCATCAGGAGCGAGAGAATGCCGGCCAGGAAGAGGGTGTCACCCGGGACCGCCAAGGTAGCGTTGCTCGCCGCCATGATGCGCCAGCCCGACAGCAAAAGCCCGGCAGCGATCCAGCCGATGGTTCCCCATACCCGGATGCGCCCGAACTCCTCCTCGGAGTCCTTCAGATTGATCATGGCGATCGAGTTGGTGAGCGCCAGGGTCGGGGCATAGAGCAGGCAGTAGAGAAACATCGTTGCCATCAGCGTCTGGTAGTCGCTGATTCGTGAGGCGACCAGCAGCAACACTCCGCCAGAGAGCTGCAGAAACGAGATGATCTTCTCGGTGGCGAAGTAGCGATCCGCGAGCTGACCGCCCAGGAACGGAGCAATGATCGTCGCCAGCGGCAGCAGCGAGTAGAGAAGGCCGACCTGAGCTCCGGTGAATCCGAGGTCGTTGAGGAGGTAAGCCGAAAGCACCGGCGCCCACGCCCCCCAGATGGCGTACTGCAGGAACATCATGATGCCGAACTGATATTTCCCTCGCACGTCTACTCTCCCCCCTGCTGGCCCGCAATTCTCAGCACCCTACTGCCGTGGTCGCGAATTGTCCCCATCAAACGATCTTCCTATCGATCGGGTCCCACTTCACCATGCGTCCCTCGAGATACGCCTGGGTGATCATGTGGCAGGTAATCGCCTCCTCGAAGCCGCGATTGATGTCGCAGCTCGTCTCGCCACCGTTGCGAATGACGTCGAGCCACTCGCCGATGTGCAACCAGTGGGTGCTGACCCGGCGGCCGCCGCGGTAGGTGAATAGCAGCCCGCGGCTGGCGAAATACTCCTCGGTGGCCGAGGTGATCGCGTCCACACCACGGAAACCGGGCCGGTACGAAAGCAGTGGCAGGTTCGTGTCGACCACCTGATCCTCCAGCAAGTCCTTGAACTTGGTGGAGCCGGGATCAGCAATCACACGCAACCCTGAGCCCACTTCCATGGAGGCATCGTGACCCATGAACACCTTGCCGCGGCCGCGACTATTCGAAAGCGTGGCACTGTAGACCAGCGACAAGTCGCGGTCGGGATACTCGCAGACGGCCTGGAAGACGTCGGGAACGTCGCGTCCGTCCTTGTAGAAGTAGACACCGCCCGACGAGACCACCGAGTGCGGGATTCCGACATTGAGGATCTGGTTGATGGCGTCGTACTCGTGCGAGAAGAGATCCCCCGACAGGCCGGTGGCGTAATCGAACCAGCAGCGCCAGCGGAAGAAGCGCTCGGCGCTGTACGGCACCTGCGTTCCCGCGGTTTCCTGGAATTGCTCCCAGTCGATAGTTTGCGGGCTGGCCTCGGGATGGATCTCGTAGACCCATGCGCCGATCGGATCGTTGCGGTTGGTCGTTGTCTCTACGAGGTTGATCGGGCCGATGATGCCCTTCTCCACAATCTCTCGTGCCTTCTCGTGGCTCTCGAGCTGGCGGTTCTGGTGGCCGAGCTGAAAGACGATGCCCGAGTTCTTGACCGCCGCGGTAATGGCGTGGGCCTCCGCCTCGATGCGGGTCATGGCCTTCTCGAGGTAGACGTGCTTGCCAGCGGCGGCAGCGTCGATGGTCATTTGCGAGTGCCAGTGGTCGGGCGTCGCGATGATGACAGCGTCCACGTCGGGAGACTCGAGCAACTCGCGATAGTGGCGGTAGCGAGTAGCGCCCGAAGAGCCGGCGTCTCCTCCAGGACGCTCAGTATTGCCAGCCGCTGCGAGGCCGCGTTCGGCGTGCACGTCGAAGACGTCGCAGACAGCGTTGAAGTCGAGGCTCAAGTCGCCCTGGCTCATGAACTCCTCATAGCGCTTGTCCCGCGGGTTCTGCCGTGCGTTCGTGCGCATGCGTTCGACCCACTCAGGGTGAGCGAAGCCGGCACCGCGCATGAGTGCCTCACCCTCGCCGCCGAAGCCGATGATGCCGATGCCGATCCTGTCGCTGGGCGGCTGGGAGATCGCGTGGGGAATGATCGCCGGGGCATCTTCCTCGACACCGAGCTCCTCGAGGATGAGCTGTCGTTTCGTCTCGTCCTGTCCCTTCTTGCTGAAGAAGGCAGCGAGGAAGACGCCCAAAACCGGGATCGATGCCAACGCCCGCACCATGTCGCGGCGACCGATACCAGCCTCTGAAGCCGTCTCGTTCCTCGTCGAATCAGGCTCGGGGGTCGGCGTAGTGGCCGGCGTGGCGGGCTCGCCAACGGCAGTTTCGTCGTTCTTGATTTCGTCGGTCATGAGTCGTCCTCGTCAGTCGTCCTGCTTCCCCTGAGGATCACGCGGTCGAGGCCGATGATCTGACCTGTAGGGAAGTACCAAAGCACCGCTAGTGCTGCGGCTTCGATCAGGGTTCTGTTGACGATGAGGTAAGCGCCCTCCATGGGAACGGAATAGGAGAGGCCGGGGAGGGGCGGGTTACAGAGGTAGAACATCAAGAGCAAGATGACGCCCGCACACGTTGCGATTCGCGTCAGCACGCCCGCGATCAGCCCCAAGCCGATGAGCAGCAGGCCCCATTTGACGACGAAATCGACCCCAGCCAGGCGGGACGTGTCTGTCACCAGCCAGGTAAAGAACCCAGAGAAAGGGCCCTGGGATTCCGACAAGAAGAGTGCCGAGGTCCAATAGGGATTCAAAAACTTGACGAGCCCCTCGTAGAGAAAATGCCAACCGATCAGCATTCTCAAGACGACCAGCGCCGCGAGCGGTGCGCCGCCGAAGCTCGAGCTCAAAGGTGATTTGGGGTTTCCCGATTCACGCATGGTGCACCTTCCTCAGCTCGGCATGGGCTTCGCACTTTTCCAGCCTCTCGAGCGCTGTTGGATTCCCGCAGCATCGATGATCAGGCACTCACAGTGGGGCAAAGAGTTCACAAACCCGAGGGCGGCCTCGGGCCGCATGACGAACACGGCGGTGGCGAGCGCGTCAGCCGCCATGGTCGTCGGGGCCATGACGGACACGCTCGTGCTCTGGCGTGGGGACACTCCGCTTCTAGAGCTGACGACATGATGGTGGAGTCGTTCGCGGTCGAAGTAGATCTCGTAGCTTCCCGACGTGGCGACGGCGCCGTCACCGAGCTCGATGACATCAGGGAAATTGTCCCGCTTCAGGGGATCCTGCACCGCCACCGTCCAGGGCAGGCGGTTTTCCTTGGTGCCGGCGCTGCGGATGTCACCGCCGGCGTTGATCAAGTAGCTCGTGATTCCCTGGTTCTGCAGGACTGAGCCGACGCGGTCGACGATATGGCCCTTGGCGATGCCGTCGAGTGTGATACCCATACCCGATCGTTCGAACACGATCGTACCCTCATCGACCGCGATGTTCTGGGAACCTACCAACTCGAGGGCCTCTCGGACCTCGGCTCGGTCGGGCGGCGAGGTCTCACCCTCCGCGAGTCGCTCGATGAAAATGTCAACGAGCGGTTTCACCGACACGTCGAAGGCACCAGCGCTTTTTTGTCCATACCTGAGAGATTCAGACACCACCTGCACGAGCTCGGGCGGCGCGTCGCGCAGAACGCCACGTTCGTTGAGCTGAGCGAGGGCAGTCGTATGGTCCCAGCGGTTGAACACATCAACCAGCCGTTCCATCTCCTCGAAGGATCGTCCGATAGCTTCTTCGGCCTGTGCCTCGGACTCGTGGAGAACGCTTACCGATATGAAGGTCCCCATGGCCGGGCGAAACTGCGACAGCTTGTGGGTGCATTTGTCGAGGCGCACTGATTCAGTGGTAACGGGCGGTGCCTCGACCCGCTCGAAGCCCATATCGAGAAGCTCGGCAAGCTTGCCGGGCAAGGGGTCGGCGTCCTGGTCGTGATGGGGCGGGGCAGAGCTCATACGACGACGGGGTCGGCTGAAGTTGGGCGGCAGATTACCAGGCATGCGGGCGAGCTACCAGCGATCCGCACGGCCCCTGTAGAATGGCGGCTCCAATCACACCGAGGGGCTCATGAGCTTTGTCTTCATCGCAGCAGTGGCGTTCGCGGTTTCCTTCCTGACGCTATTCTCCGGCTTCGGGCTGGGGACCCTGCTGCTGCCGGCATTCGCTCTCGTGTTCCCGCTGGACGTGGCCGTGGCAGCGACCGCTGTCGTGCACATGTTCAACAACATCTTCAAGGTGGGTTTGCTGTATCAACACGCGGAGCCACGCGTACTGGTTCGATTCGGGGTACCCGCGGTCCTTGCGGCATTCGTGGGCGCGGCCATCCTGGCGGGGTTGGCGGGGCAAGAGCCGCTTCTTACCTGGCATCTCGGGCCGCGGGAGGCCGTGGTTACGCCGATCAGTCTCGTGATGGGGTTACTCATTCTCACCTTCGCCACGCTCGATCTGGTGCCGAGGATGAAGAAATTGCGCTTCGATCCTCGCTGGCTCCCTGTCGGAGGCACGCTTTCGGGCTTTTTCGGTGGCCTTTCGGGGCACCAAGGTGCCCTACGGGCCGCCTTCCTCACGCCACTCAATCTCAGTCCCGCGGCATTCGCCTCGACACAGGCGGTGCTCGCCACGATGGTCGACGCTTCGCGGCTTCTGATTTACGGTGCGGCGTTCTTCGCGGGGCGCATGGCGGGGGTTTCGACGCGGTCGCAGTGGGCACTGGTCGGGGTGGCGACCCTCTCTGCTTTTGGCGGCGCGATCCTCGGTCGTCGCTTGCTTCCGAAGATGACGATCGACATGGTTCGGATGATCACCGGTTGTTTGCTGTTGTTGATCGGGGCAGGGATGGCCAGCGGCCTGTTGCTGGGTTCAGGTGCCGTGCGTATCGATTCCGAAAGGGATGAACGACCAATGGGCGAGAACGTAGGCCAGATGGAGATCTCATCCGCGAGTCAGCCCCCGGCCCGGATCCTGAGCCTCGGTGATTCGTATACGATCGGGGAGGCTGTGGCCGAGGACGAGCGTTGGCCCGTTCACCTCGCCGGGCTGCTGCGCGAGGGCGGCATCGAGGTCGAGCCGCCCCGGATTATCGCTCGTACCGGTTGGACGACGATGGATCTGCAGGAGGCGCTGGACGAAGCGCAGCTCGATCCCCCCTACGATCTCGTCACCCTCCTGATCGGCGTCAACAATCAGTACCAAGGTCGTGCGCTCGAGGAATACCGTGAGGGCTTCGTCG
>CALAKE010000660.1 GCA_937922775.1 uncultured bacterium
GCGGCGACAACTGGTATCACCCCGACGAGCTGCCGATGGCGCAGCTCTACGCCATCGGCGTTGACATGGACTACCCCTACAACGTCTACGGCGGCATGCAGGACTTCGGCTCATGGAGAGGCCCGAGCACCAAGAAGGGTCGCTTCCCGATTCGCTTCGAGGACTGGGAGCACATGAGTGGCGGCGACGGCTTCTACAACCAGGTCGACCCCAGCGACAGCCGCTGGCTGTACAGCGAATCGCAGTTCGGTGACCTGCGACGCATCGACCAGAAGACCGGCCAACGCCGGGGCATCGAGTACGACGGCGACGAGGACCTGCGCTTCAACTGGAACGCACCGGTTCTCATCTCGCCCCATAACAGCAACGTTCTCTATCACGGGGCCAACGTCGTGCTGCGCTCGGAGTTTCGCGGCGAGGGATGGGAGATCATCAGTCCCGACCTGAGCAGTCCGGACCCCTCCAAGCTCGAGGGTGTCGGCGCAGTCCAGTACCACACCATCACGACCCTGGATGAATCTCCGCACGAGCAGGGGGTGCTCTGGGCCGGCACCGACGACGGCAACGTGTGGATCACCCGAGATGGCGGCGCCAACTGGACGAACCTCAACGATCGTATCCCCGAGAATCCGGGCTACTGGGTGACCCGGATCGAGGCCTCGCACCACGAGCCTGGCACCGCTTACCTCACCATGTCGGGCTTCCACTACGACGACTTTCGGCCGTTCGTCTACAGAACTGCCGACTTTGGCGAAACGTGGAGCCCGATCGTCGACCGGCTGCCCGACGATGCGGTGAATGTCATCGTAGAGGATCGCAAGAACCCCGACCTCCTATTCGTCGGCACCGACACGCGTGTCTTCGTCAGCCTCGACCGCGGCGCGACCTGGAACGACCTCCGCAACGACATGCCGGTCATCCCGGTGCATGACTTGGTGATTCACCCGCGCGAGAACGACCTGGTCGTTGGCACACACGGCCGCGGCTTCTTCATCACCGACATCTCACCACTCCAGGAGCTCACGGCGGACGTGCTGCTGTCGGACGCGCATCTGTTCGGGATCGAGCCCAAGGTGCAGTGGGTGATGCCCAGCCAGCCGGCCGTAAGCTCACAGAACTTCGAAGGTGACAACGAGCCTTATGGGGTTGTCATCAACTACTACCTGGGTGCCGGAGTTCTCGAGGGAACGGCCCCCATCATCCGCATCCTCAACGGCACCGTCGTGATCAACGAGATCGAGGGCTCAGGCGAGAAGGGCCTCAACCGCGTCGAATGGGGGATGACCAGGCGGCGCGAACGCACCGAGCGCGAGAAGGCCCGTTGGGACCGGATGCAGGAGTATCTGGCCGAGGACGAGGAGTTTTTCGACTACTACGACACCGTTGAGTACTTCCTCGAGCAGGACGAAGAGGTCGACAAGTGGGGTCGCTCGCTGCGCACACGGGTCCACCAGGGACCCGGTCTTCTCGAGCGGGAGTACCTCTACACACGCGTGCCACCGGGTGAATACCTCGTCGAGCTGATTGTGGGTCACACAGTTTTTCAGCGCAGCGTGACCATTCTCCAGGACCACTGGTACGACAAGTAGCGGGCCTAGAGAGCTATCGATCATTTAGAAACCTGCTCTCAGGGTGGAATACGAGAAGGCGTGGCCGTCGAATTCGCATGGAAGGGGACCCTTTGGGGCAACGTCGACGATATACATGAATCTAGTGTAGATGTATGATTGTAATCACTATGACCCGAACGCAGATTCAGCTTCCGGACGCGCTCTACGCCCAGGCCAAGCAGGTCGCCCAGCAGCACGAGATCTCGCTCGCCGAGCTGGTTCGTCGCGGCCTCGAGCACATGCTGCGCATCTACCCTGTCGACGAAAAGCCGCCCGCGGGGTGGTCGCTTCCCGATGCGCGGTCGCTGGGCGAGCTGCAAGCGCCGGTGCACCACTGGCGCGAGCTCGCCAACGCGCCGCAAGGCGGGCCGGAGGGGGCGGATTGATTTCGATTGACACCAACGTGCTGCTGTACAGCCTCAATCGCGACTGCCGCGAGCACGGAAGAGCGCGACGCTTCATGCAGCAGTGCAGCGAGCGATCCGACGTTGCCATCGCCGAGCTCGTGCTCGTTGAGCTGTACGTGCTGCTGCGCAATCCCGCCGTAGTCTCCCGCCCCCTCGGTGCCGCCGAGGCAGCAGCCGCCTGTGAGCCGTTTCGCACCCATCCGCGCTGGGCGCTGATCGAGAACGCTCCGGTGATGTCACGCTTGTGGGAAATCGTGGCCGCGCCGGGATGCCCCCGGCGCCGCATCTTCGACGCCCGCATCGGCCTCACACTGCTGCACCACGGCATCCGCGAGCTCGCCACCTGCAACGTGAAGGACTTCGACGGGCTCGGCTTCGAGAGGGTGTTCGATCCGCTCGTCAACGAGCCCGGCGACTGAGCTCTTGCGGCAGCGCGCCGTCAGCGCAACTCGAGCTTGGCGATTCTGCCCTCCGGCCCCGCGGCCCAGCCGGCCGATGGGGAGGCGAAGGAAACGGCCCAGTAGGTCCGTGGGTCCAGGCTCGCCCAGGTCACACCGTTGTCCAGCGAATAGTCGGCGCCGCTGGGGCCCACGATCACCACCGTCGGGGTCGGGGCTCCCGGGACATAGCTACTGCCGTACGCGGCTCCGGTCATCGCCGGGCGTCCGGCAAGAGGCCACGTACGTCCACCGTCCGAGGTGACGGCCACGTTGTCGAAGCGACCTCCATGGTCGCTGATGTCACCTCCCTCGCGGCTGATGCTTCAATTCCTCGCTTTGACCCCCCTCACCGCACCCTCAATCAAACGCACGGCGGCCTGCCGGGAGAGGTGATCGGGATCCCTGGCGCCGTACGGCGTGGAGGCGATACCGATGGCC
>CALAKE010000661.1 GCA_937922775.1 uncultured bacterium
GTCTCCGTTCGACATTCCGTTCCTCCTTGTGCGGCATGTCCTGCCGCGGGTTCTTGCGGTTGCCTCTGCCTCTCGTCTGGTAGTAGACGCGTGGGACGGCGCGGCGTCCGCCATCGTTGACTTGCGCAAACAGTACCCCGACGAGGTGGCCCCACGTCAACGCCAACGGGCAGATCTACGGCAATCTCCTCGAACGACCTCGCCGCCGAAATCCTCTCGAACTGTCGTGGCTGGCTGCGTGCTTCACGACGGGGCAGGGCCTTCGAGCCAGGTATTCATACGCCACCATTACTGTGTGCTCCGTCATCTGGCACAATGCGGCATGCAAGAGTTTGGGCTCTCACAGAGGTGTACCGGTGGCGGATAGCTCCACTGCAGCAGTCCGGCAGCTTGTCGAGCAGGCCAGCATGGGGGACGAGAAGGCCGCCTCGGCGCTCATGCCGATCGTGTACGACGAGTTGCGGCGCCTCGCACGTGCCTATATGGGCCGCGAGCGGCCCGGGCAGACGATTCAGGCGACTGCTCTCGTGCACGAGGCCTACCTGCGCCTCCTGAAGGACAAGAAGCAGGCCTGGCACGGCCGCACCCATTTCCTGGCGATCGCGGCAACTTCGATGCGCCAGATCCTCGTGGAGAGGGCCCGGGCGAGGGGCGCCATCAAGAGGGGGGGCGAAAAGGTCCGAGTCACGTTGAACGAAGGGGCCATGGGGGGTGGCGAGGAGGATGTGGACGTCCTGGCGATCGACGCCGCGCTCACGAAGCTCGCCGAGGTTGATTCTCAGCTCGCGCGGATCGTCGAGTTGCGCTTCTTCGGTGGCCTTACGATCAATGAAACGGCCGAGGCCCTCGGCTCGTCACCGGCGACGGTGAAACGTGGTTGGACGTTAGCCAAGGCGTGGCTGCGACGCGAGGTTCTGGAAGAAGGGGCACATGGATCCTGAGCGTTGGCAGCGCATCAACGAGCTTTTCCACTCGGCCCTCGAGCAGGAGCCGGAATCACGTGAGACCTTTCTGCAAGTCGCCTGTGGGAAGGATTCCGAGCTGCTCGCGGAGGTCCAGTCTCTCTTGAGCTCCCACAGCCAGGCAGACGAGTTCATCGAGGTTCCCGCCTATGAGTCGGCGGCTGATCTTCTCGAGGTCGATGCCGATGAATCGCTGGTCGGGCAACGCCTAGGGCCCTACAAGGTCCAGGAGAAGATCGGGCAGGGGGGTATGGGGGTTGTCTACCTGGCCGAGGACACACGCCTCGGACGGACAGTCGCTATCAAAGCACTGCCCTCCAGCCTGACCTGCGATGAGCGTAGCCGCGAGCGACTGCGGCGCGAAGCACGGGCCGCCGCGACCGTTGCCCATCCGGGAATAGCGACGGTCCACTCGCTCGAGGAGGTCGGCGATCACCTGTACATCGTCTATGAGCATGTACGAGGACCCACGCTGCGTGAGGAGTTGGCCAATGGTCCTCTGCCTGCCGATCGCCTGGTTCCGACGGCGCTTGCCATCGCCCGCGCTGTCGGCGCCGCACACGAGCAGGGAATCATTCATCGGGATCTCAAGCCGGAGAATGTGATCCGTGCGCCTGACGGTGCCATCAAGGTTCTCGATCTCGGTCTCGCAGCGTTCGAGAACAACCCGCTGCCGGCGGGAATCTCCGGGTCACCCCTGACGATCCCGGGAATGCTCCTGGGTACCCCGGCCTATATGTCACCCGAGCAACTTCGTGGTGAGATCGTCGACCACAGGGCGGACATTTTCTCCTTCGGCGTGCTCGTCTACGAGCTGGCCGCTGGGACCCATCCGTTCGCGCAAGATGATCCCGCTTCGACTATTGCCGGTATTCTGGAGACCGAACCGGCTGATTTGAACGACGTGGTTCCAGGTTGCCCCCCCGAGCTGTCGCGGATCGTGATGGTTTGCCTGCACAAGGACCGTGCTGACCGCTACGAACGGACGGCGGATCTGGTGGCTGATCTGGAGCGGGCTGATCTCGAGGTGGCCGGTGTCGAGCCCGTTGACCGCGGGCGGGATGAGCGCGACAAGGCCGCCGAAGTGGAGCCAGGGAGTAGGAAGAACGAGAGTGCCAGCCCGCCTCGTTACAGTCCCCTCTGGTGGTGGCGCTTCCATCAGATCGTGGTGGGCATCGGCTACTACACGATGCTGGTGCCCCTGTGGTTGGTCAAGGCATGGACGGAGAATGGGGAGCATGCGGCCTGGGGATCCGCCGTGTTCTTTGTCGCCCTTGTGCCGGTCGGAGTGGCAGGGATCCTGCGCATCCACCTGTGGTTCACCTCTCGGTACTACCCCGCGGAGCTATTGCACCAGCGCACACGGGCGGCGGTATGGATCCACACGGCAGATGCCTTGTTCGTAGTGCTTCTCTTGTCCGGTGCTTACCTGATCGCTGTCGAACACGCCTCCATCGCGACGCTCCTGGTGGCCTTCGCTGTCGGATATCTCATTGCAGCCACGATGATCGAGCCAACAACGAGCCGCGCCGCCTTCCGAATGGAAGACGGCGCGGGCTCGAAGTAGGTTGGATTTCAGGCGGGGCTTCTGCCTCGCTCTGTCGACTTGTTACCGATTCAGGCCTGTGCCGGCCAGCGTCGAGGCAGCCTGCTCCTCCGCCGGCTCAGCCATCTCGACCCGTTCCCGCGCGAAGCGCACAAAGCGCTCTCGCATCGAATCCAAGGTCCGGTCTACGGATCCTTTCGCTGCGCTTCTGATCAATGGGCTGACCATGGGCCTCAGGATCCCCGGAACCGTCCGACTCAGACTCACCGACTCGAGCTCGACGATGACTCCACCGTCGACTTGCTCATATCTCCAGTAGGAATTGAGGCGCCACAGAAAGCCGCTGTCGTTGCCTATCGGCTTCTCCGCCTCAGTCGGCTCACCGGCATCCATCACCTCAGCGATCCGAGTCGTCGAGCTATCGCTGGAAGCTCGTCCCTCTCCGTGCCATTGGAACTGAACCAGGTGCTCGGTGTTGTACGTCACAGTGACGAACTTCTTGCGCTGCAGCTTCAAGTAGATTCTCAAGTAGCCTGGGCCGCGCTCGAGCACCTCCGATGCCAGTACGTCTTGCTGCTTCGTATCCTCCTGGTTCGGATCCGAGACGCGCGCCATCACTTCCTCGACGGTGACGCCGGGGATGAACACCGATCCACTCCAGTGGTGGATCATGCCGCTGGGCACGTCGAACTCCTCACCCAAGCTGTCAAGGGTTTCCATATCAGAGACGAGGACCTCTCCGGCCATCAGCGCCCGTCGGTCCGCCATACTCCGGGTCGATGACTGGAAATCCATCACCAGAAAGCCCTGATCTGAGGACAACTCCCGGGCAATGCGCCGCTCGGTAGCCAAGACATACGCATCCCAGGCTTGTATGGTCTTGCTCTTCAGCTCAGCGGCCTGCACCGGCCCCGCGCTGGCTGCCGACATCAGGAGGACGAGCGCGGCAGCTAGGGCCTGTGTCCCTCTAGAGTGTGATCTCTTCATGGTTCTTGCTCCTTTTGGTTGCTGCCCATGCCAAATGGGCCTGGCTGTAACCGTGATTTGCTGGTTGGTCCCCGCGGTGGCGGCAGCCATGTCGCCGGGAATTACACCGTCCGGTTGTAGGAGTGGCAGCGTGGCCGCCTCTTCCTTCATCTTCCTGAACACCATCAAGTCCGAGACGAAGAAGTTGAGGATCGAGCAACTCAGCACCGCCAAGAGGTTGGCGACCAGGTAGTGAAGGTCGAAGGTGCTGACCAGCAGCCAGGTGCCTACCATGTTGCCGACGATCGAGATAATCGCCGTCGCAGCATGAAAACGGACGAGGCGATCAAACACGCCGCCGCTTCTTGCTCCGGTGCGATCTGCCCAGGTCCATCGCTCGTGCCACAGGAAGTTGTGCAGGACCGAGACCTCAACTGCGAGCCCGGTAGCTACCAGGTAGTCGAGGCCGAGCAGGCTCTTGAGTGTCGCCAGAGTCACCAGCTGGACCGCGAATCCCAGGGCTCCCACCGAGTAGAAGGCGAACCACCTTCGCATCTGGCTCGGTTCCGCAGGTGCCTGGATCCGCTGGCGCCGGCTCTTCACGTCTTTCATCATGAGGTGTCTCGCATGGAATCGAGTGTCAGCTTCGCCATCTCGGGGTATAGACACTCGTCTATCGATCGCTGGAGCGGCGCCATTGCACCGGCTCCGCCCGACGGGGCCCCTGTAGCCACTGCCCGGATACGAGCATGGGCTGGGGATTGATCTGCATTCTGGGTTGCTGTTTCCTCACGAGCTTCCTGACGCTCGGACTGGCCTGCAGACCCGAGGGCGACGCCTCCTGACGCGGAGGCGTCGGCTCGGCCTTATAAAGTGCCACCGTGTTGCGGGCAGCCGAGATGATGAAGGTCACGGCCAAGCCAGCGGTGGCAACCACTCCACCCACGTCGAACAGCAGGTATCTGGCATCTCCTCCGAGTCCCACTAGAGGCTTCTGGAACAGGTACAGCACGCCGATGGCCAAAATGATTCGCAGCTCAGTCGGCCCGATCCGCATGAACGACATCTTGAAGACGCCGCGCGAATGGGTGGCCAGGTACGACTCGGCTGAGACCATCATGTAGGCAACCATGAAAGCCAAGGCCACTGGTGCGCTCATGAAGTCGGACAGCGCCGCCCCCGCGAACAGGAAGAACGTTCCGAGGATGTCAATGACGTGGTCAAGGTAGAAGCCGTACCGAGGCCGCTGCTGGTTGCGTACTCTTGCCACAGTGCCGTCGAGGCTGTCACCGAACCAGTTGACCGCCAGGGCGGCGACGACGACGAGCAAAAACAAGGTGTTCCAACTCGCCGCCCAGAAGGCCAGCCCCGCCACCAACATGGCGGTGAGACCGAGAGCCGACAAATGGTCGGAATTCACCCACCGCGGAAGCCGTTCGGCCATCCACACCAGCAATCGCTTCTCAGGCGCTGCCAGCAGGCTGCCGTGCTCGCGCCGGTGCTGCTGCTTCGTCTCCTTGCCCATCGTTCCCTCCTTCAGGTGTAGCGAATCCGGCGCGCGATGGGAGGCTGCCGCGGCCGGATTCGCTGTCGTGATTGCCATCTCACTCGGTAATGCGTATTCCGACCGGAAAATGGCTCAGGATTCCCGCAAGTGGCGATGAAGCCACTGGGACGGAGCACCAAGAGTGGTGCGATGGGCGGGTATACTGACGGGCAAGGCCAGCTATCAGGCTGTGCCGAACCGTTCGAGTCTTCGGGGCCCTCCATCGAGCTGGCTCCAGTTCGTCGTGAAATCGGCAACTGGGCAACGTGGAAACAGTGCAATAGAGAGCATGTGGTCACTCAGGATCGTCATCCCGCTCCTCGTCGTTTTCCTCCTCATACAGGGGGGCGACGCTGGTGTGCCGGTAGTTGCTTCTCATCTGCTGCCGGCCGCTAGAGGGATCGGTCTCCCCCTCGGCGGGTCCGCAGAGGATTACGGGTGCCTGGGTTGCAGCGTCATACTGATATCAATCGATACGCTGAGGGCCGACCACTTGGGTTCCTATGGGTACTTTCGGGAAACGAGCCCGAATATCGATGAGTTCACCGCGGACTCGGTGATCTTTCGTACCGCCATCGTCCAGGCTCCTTCGACAGTTCGTTCACATGCATCGATCCTTACTTCCCTCTACAACTTTCAGCACCAGGCCAGGTCGATTCCCTTCGTCGCGCTGCCGGAAGAAGCGACTACTGTGACCGAGGTGTTGAGCCGTGAGGGGTATGAGACGGTCGCCTTCACCGGCTCCGGTCAGGTTCATCCGGAGTATGGGTTGGCCCAAGGATTCGATCTCTACGACCATCGGACCCGGAGGAAGTTTGATGATGCCGTGGACGATGCGATCGAATGGCTGGGAGCAGAGCCCAGAGGCAAGTTCTTCATGTTCTTGCACACGTACGAGGTTCATGCCCCCTATACACCCAAGCAGCAATATCTGGATCTGTTCGCGCCAGAACCAGAGAGCCGCCTACCAGAGCACATCTCGATCGAGCTCATCGATGAGGTCAACCTGGAGTTCTTCGGTCGGCGTACCTATGAACCGGCCGACGTGCGGCAGATCATGCGCTCGTACGATGCCGAGATCCGCAGCGTCGATGATGCGTTCGGACGGCTTGTCGAGTTCCTGAGATCAATCGGTGAGTACGATGATCTCCTCATCATTTTCACCGGTGATCATGGAGAAGAGTTCGATGAGCACGGCACGATTGCCAGGCATTCGCACACGCTTCACGACGAGACATTGAAAGTACCGCTGATCATGAAGTTTCCGAGAGGATCCTTCGCCTCGACGGACGTGCGGTCGCAGGTACGAAGCATCGATATCGCCCCGACCATCACAGATGTTCTCGCAATCGAGTCCCCGCCCTCGTTCCAGGGACTCTCACTGATTGATGTGATCATCGGCAGAGACCAGCGTGCTCGCTTCGCCTTGAGCGAGCTTGGCGAGGATGTCATTTCGACCGCCATTCGAACGGAGCGCTGGAAGCTCTACAATGACAGGCTCTTCGATTTGGTGGCGGATCCGATGGAGTTGGAGGACGTCTCCGGGCGTTATCCCACAGTGAGACGTGCGTTGGAGTCGTTGCTGGTCGACCTGGTGTCCAGCGGCAGTGTGCTCGAGTCTGAGCAAGGGGATCCGAGCGAAGAAGTTCTCAGACAGCTCAGGGCACTGGGATATGTTCAGTAGCCGATGCTCCGGTTCGCTGCGACTGCTCCTTGTGGGTGTTCTCTGTGCATCCGGCTGTCTCGAGGGCGATCCCGAGCAACTGCTCGATGTCGCTCTTTCCGTCGATCTACCCGAGGTTGTGCGATCCTCGGAGCCCTTTGAATTCGCCTACAGGTGGGATCCTGGCGACCGGTTCGAGTCGACCGGCCACGACTACCTGGTATTCGTCCACTTCGTGGATGCGGAAGGCAACATCGTGGCCCAGGACGATCATGCTCTGCCGGTGCCATCCAGCGAGTGGCGTTCCGGAAGATCCGTCGAGTATCGCAGGTGGTTTCGCTTCCTCGACCCGATCGACGTGGAGCATGTCGATGTGGTCGTTGGCCTCTACGACGATGAGGGCAGGGCGTCGCTGCGGGACTTCGCGCGGCCCGACTATGCGGTGGTCGGTCGCCTCGAGATTCGCCTCGACGAAGGACGAGGCATTCCGCTCAGGGGCAGGGGATGGTACAAGCTCGAGAGGTCACCTACGTCGAGTGAGCTGTGGCACTGGTTGGGCGAGCAAGCGACCGTGGTTTTCGCCAATCCTCGACGCGATGCAGTCTTGCACATAGAGGCAAGTGCACCGGTTCCCCTGTTGGGCAGTCCACAACGTGTGATGGTCTACCTGAATGAAGTCGAGATCGCCAATTTCGAAATCTCGACAGAGGATCGTCTCAGGTGGCGCCTCCCCGCCACGGCGGAGGAGCTCGGGGAGGGAGAATTCGTCGAGTTCAGGATCGCAACCGCGCTGAACGTTGTCTCCTCAGAGGTTATTCCCGGCTCCGTCAGCGACCGCCGTTTGGGCCTCAAGGTCTTCTATCTTCACCTGGGGGAAGGGTGACGATACCGATCGCCAGAGGTAAGATTCTCAGGTAGTCGTCCTCCCTCATTCCCCGATCCCCGAGTCCACCGGAGCAGCAGGGTGGCCAAAAAGAGCTACAGCCTCAACGTGAATGGCCAGCGCCGCCAGGTGGAGGCCGAGCCTGATGAGCCCCTCCTTTGGGTGCTCAGGGATTTCCTCGGGCTGACAGGCACCAAGTTCGGATGCGGCGAGGGTGAGTGTGGGGCTTGCTCGGTTCTGATCGACGGTGACGAGTATCCCTCTTGCCAGGTCGCGATCGAAGACGTAGCCGCCGGAGAAGAAATCGTCACCATCGAAGGCTTGGGCCAGCCGGGAAGCCTCTCTCCCGTTCAGCAGGCATTCATGGACTACACCGCCTTCGGCTGTGGGTACTGCACCCCGGGAATGATCATCAGCGCAACGGCTCTGCTGCGTTCGAACCCGCACCCCACGCGCGACGAGATCATCGCTGCCATGGACCACCACCTCTGCCGCTGCGCGACCTACCCGAACGTTCTCGTCGCCATCGAATCACTGGCCGGCTCGTCCGATGAGGAGGATCGCTAGATGAGTCCGACCCGGAGGGACGTTCTGGCGGGGTTGGGGGGAGCGACCTTGGCCTATGCATTCCAGGTGGGCTGCTCCCCAACAGAGACCATCGACTACGCTAACTTTCCCGCACCTGAAAGGAAGGTGAAGCCCGACGGTCGACCGAACAATCCCGGGGTTGACCACCGCGACTGGCTGCTCATTTCCTCCGACGGGACGGTTTCCGCCTTCACTGGTCGAACGGAAATGGGGCAGGGCCTGACCACCGTCATGTACAACTTGCTAAGCCAGGGTTTCGAGCTTCCCGACGAGCGTATTCGAGTCGTACTGGGTGACACGGATCTTTGCCCGGAAGATGGCCCCACCACCGGCAGCGCAGCAACGCACTATGTTGCCTGGAACTTCTGGCGCGCATGCCACGAGATCAAGAAGGACCTCGTCTTGCTTGCGGCCGAAGCGATGGGATTGCCGAGCGAAGACCTCGAATACCGTGCTGGAGAGATCGTCAGCAAGAGCGATCCCGAGACGCGCATCGGCATGGGCGACCTGGCCGACGGTCAGGTGCGGAGGATGACGCTAGCCCCCGAAGATGAATCTGTCCCGCCCCCCACCTATGTCGACAAAGGCACACTCAGCGTGCATGCCGAAGCGGTCGTCACCGGGACACTGCAGTACACCGGCGACCTTGTAGTTGAAGGCTGCCTCTACGGAGGGCTGCTCATTCCTCCGTACCATCACCATGCCACTCGTCTTTTGAGCAAGAAGTTGGGCAAGGCCAAGAAGGTGCCCGATATTGTCGATGTGCAGCGCAAGTGGTGGACCGTCGTCGCCTTCGGCAAAACCTACAGCTCGGTTCAGAAAGCGCTCGCCGTTGTCGATGCCGAATGGGAGGTGCCGGCCCGGCCGCTCGAGCTGGACAACGAGGGTGAAATCCGATCGGGAGCGGTTCTGAAGCAAGTGATGGAGCAGAAAGGGGACGTCGATGCGGGGCTCCGCGCCAGCGACCTCGTTGTCAGCGAGAGCTACATGACCCAGTACGGGAGTCAGTTCCCGATGCAGACCGACACCGCGGTGGCCAAGGTGGAGCCGGGGCGGACAACTGTATGGGTGGGGACTCAAAGCCCCTTCATGGCGCGCTACAACACGGCGAAGGCTCTACATCTGGCCGAGGCGGGAGTGCACGTGGTCGGGCTACCCATGGGCGGCGGCTTCGGCGCCAAGGCCGACCACATTGTCGCGTCGGAGGCCGCAAACCTCGCAAAATTGAGCGGGACGCCGGTGAAGTACGTCTATAGCCGCAAGGAAGAAGTCCAGCATCGCAACCGCTACAAGGAATCGGTAATTGTCGACATCTCCAGCAGCGTTACCCCTGCCGGCCGGTTGTTGGCCCGCAAGACCGACATCTATCAGGACGAAGGCCACGGAACCGTAGAGGTCTACGACATCCCCGATGTTCTCACTTTGCGCTATGCGACCCGAATGCCGTTCAAGCACGGCACCATGCGCGGTACGAGCTACGTGCAAACCGTTTTTGCGCTGGAAAGCCACACCGACATGGTGGCTGAGGCGATAGGGATGGATCCGCTGGCCTTTCGCAGGCGCAATGTCGCGCTCCCCGCATTCAGGCCTCTCATCGATTCCTGTGCTGAGATGATGCGGTACGGCATGTACGAGTTGCCTGAAGACCACGGCGTAGGGTTCGGCATCATCAATCACGGGGGTCGCCAGCTCGGCGTCGTAGGCGCCGAGGTCGGTGTCGACCGGGCGAGTGGGGAGATCAAGGTTGTGCGGCTCTGTGGGGCCTACGACATCGGCGTGGTCATCAACCGCAACACGGCGAGGATGGGCATCCGAGGAGCGATGATCTGGGGTCTCGGCTATGCGCTCTTCGAGGAGGTTCAGCTCGATGGCCACAGCTGTCACACGACGGGCTTCTCCAGCTATCGCATCCCGCGTTTCTCCGA
>CALAKE010000662.1 GCA_937922775.1 uncultured bacterium
AATCGAATCACGATTGGAGGTGGTCCTCCCGACTATTTCTTGGGGAATTCAGGGAGGTTTATCGACCAAGATGATCCCGCGAGGTTTGAAGGCATAGCCGCGTACTTCTTCACGATCTTTCCTCAGCTGAAGGGCCTACGATTCTCTCATCGCTGGAGTGGAGCTATCGGCGCGTCCAGAGACCATTGCATGCATTTCGGGCAGGCCATGAAGGGTCGGGTAGCTTGGGTTCAGGGCTATTCCGGGCAAGGAGTCACGCCGTGTCGATTTGGTGCCCGTGGAGGTCTTGCGCTTCTGGGCATCGGGGAAACGGAGCTCGCGCGCCTCGCATTCGTTAAGAGGAGGCCTGCGCACTGGCCTCCGCGTCCTCTGCGATGGCTGGGAGCGAACATCACCTTTCCCGCCCTAGACAAGGCGGACCGAAATCAAGGCAAGAAAGGGCTTTGGCTGAAGATGCTGGACCGGACAGGTTTCGGCATCAAGATTTAGATCTACTTGTAACTCGAGCAACGGGTTGAACCGTTGCTGTCACGCTGACGGAGGGATAGACCATGTCGCTGAACGCACTGGAGAAAGCAATGAAGACGCTCTGCCTTGCCATTTCATGCTTGATGCTCGTCTGCTCAGTCGCCTGGTCGTCCGCGGCAGCCCAAGAAGCCCAAAGCGCTGACGACACCGAAATCCGGATGAACGCGGAGACCTTCCAGGGCCTCGCGCTGCGCAACATCGGGCCCGGGTTCATGTCTGGACGAATTGCCGATCTGGTCATTCATCCCGAAGACGAGAGCGTCTGGTACGCGGCCGTCGGCTCGGGAGGCGTGTGGAAGACCGTGAACGCCGGCACGACCTGGACCCCGATCTTCGACGATCAGGGGAGCTACTCCATCGGCTGCCTGGCCACGGACCCGAGCAATCCGCACGTGATCTGGGTCGGTACCGGTGAGGAAGGCGGAGGGCGGCACTTCGGGTACGGCGATGGTGTGTACCGATCTGACGACGGAGGCGCGACCTGGCAGAACATGGGGCTGCGGGATTCGCAGCACATCGCCCGCATCATCGTCAGCACTGTAAATTCGGATGTCGTCTACGTGGCTGCGCAAGGACCCTTGTGGAGCGAGGGTGGAGAGCGAGGTTTCTTCAAGTCGACCGACGGTGGCCAGACGTGGGAGAAGACCCTGGGCGACGATGAGTGGACCGGTGTGACCGACATCGTGGTGGACCCCCGCGATCCCGATCTGGTCTACGCCGCCACCTGGCAGCATCATCGCAACGTTGCGGCCTACATGGGAGGCGGCCCGAAGAGCGGGATCTACCGAAGCGACGACGGTGGTGAGACGTGGACGAGGTTGAGCGAGGGTCTGCCCGGGGGATCCATGGGGAAGATCGGCCTGGCCATCTCTTTCCAAGACCCGGACGTGGTCTACGCCGTGATCGAGCAGAACCGAAGGACGGGTGGCCTCTATCGATCGGCCAACCGAGGCGCTACGTGGGAGAAGCGGTCCGATACGGTCTCCGGCGGCACGGGCCCCCACTATTACCAGGAGCTGTACGCCTCACCGCATCAGTTCGATCGGATCTATCTCATGGACGCCACCATGCGGTTCTCGGAGGACGGCGGCAGGACCTTCCAACCCGTCGGACGCCGGTACCGGCATGGTGACAATCACGCTCTGGCCTTCAAGAAGAGCGACCCCGACTACATCATGGTCGGCACCGACGGAGGCATCTACGAGAGCTTCGATCTGGCCGAGAACTGGCGCTACATCGAGAACCTCCCGTTGACCCAGTATTACAAGGTGGCCGTCGACGACGCCGAGCCTTTCTACAACATCTATGGCGGCACCCAGGACAACGGAACACAGGGCGGGCCATCCAGAACGGATAACGTCCACGGCATCCAGAACTCGGATTGGCGACTGGTGCTGGATTGGGATGGTCATCAGCCCGCCACCGAGCCCGGAAATCCGGACATCGTCTACGGCGAGCGGCAGCAGGGGTACCTGGCGCGAATCGACATGAGCACCGGCGAGGTGGTCTCGATTCAGCCTCAACCGGATGCTGATGAAGACTACGAGCGGTTCAACTGGGACGCGCCAATCCTGGTGAGCCCGCACAGCCCCACCCGCCTCTATTTTGCCTCCCAAAGGCTCTGGAGATCCGACAATCGAGGAGACGAGTGGACAACGATTTCCGGTGACCTGACCCGGAACCAGGACCGAATCACCCTGCCCATCATGGGACGTCAGCAGAGCTGGGATTCGCCCTGGGATGTCGTCGCCATGTCGAACTACAACACGATTACCTCGATATCGGAGTCGCCTCAGGTGGAAGGGCTGATCTACATAGGGACGGACGATGGTCTGGTGCAGGTCACCGAGGACGGCGGAGAGAACTGGCGAGCCGTGGAAGTCGGCGAATTTCCGGGAGTCCCCGCCACGGCATTCGTCAACGACCTCAAAGCCGACCTGCACGATGCCGACACGGTCTATGTCGCTCTCGACAATCACAAGTACGGCGACTTTACCCCCTTTCTGCTCAAGAGCGTCGATCGGGGCGTTACCTGGACTTCGATTCGGAGCGATCTGCCCGACAGGACACTGGTGTGGAGGGTCGTGCAGGATCATGAGAACCCGGACCTGCTTTTCGCCGCCACCGAGTTCGGCATCTATTTCAGCGTGAGCGGCGGCGATGCCTGGGTGAAGCTGACCGGTGGAGCTCCAACCATCTCGTTTCGAGACCTCGCCATTCAAAGACGCGAAAACGACCTGGTCGGCGCCTCGTTCGGCCGGGGTTTCTTCGTGCTCGACGACTACTCCGCTCTGAGGAGCGTTTCGGAGGAGCAGCTCGCCGAGGAGGCGACTCTGTTCCCGACCCGCAAGGCCTGGTGGTACATCCCCCGCTCGCATCTGGCATTCGATGAGGAAGGCAGCTCGCAGGGGGGATCCCACTACGTTGCTCCGAATCCGGATTTCGGCGCAGTGTTCACCTACCACCTCAGGGACGGGTTGAAAACGAAGGAGCAGATCCGCCAGGCCGGCGAGAAGGCTGCAGCCGAGGCCGGCCAGGACATTTCCTTTCCGGGGTGGGATGCGGCTAGCGACGAAATGGCTGAGTCCGACCCGAGGATCTGGCTCATCGTAGAAGACGCCGACGGCAATACAGTGAGACGGGTCAGCGGATCCATTCACCAGGGATTCAACCGGGTGGCCTGGGATCTCCGCTACCCAGCGCCCCAGGCGGTGGCGCTGGGATCCGCGTCTTCGTCGTTCGACTTCGAGCCAGCGGGGCTTCTGGCCGCACCCGGTGACTATTCCGCCACGCTGGCCAAAGAAGTAGGCGGCGAGTTCACCATCTTGAGCGATCCAGTCCAGTTCGAGGTGGAGCCGCTGAGAGAGGGCGCGCTGCAGGGCAGCTCGTATTCAGAATCCGTCGCTTTCTGGCGGTCGTACGAAGATGCTGTCAGGACCTCTTCGGCTGTCAGTCAATCGTTGGACAATGAGCTGGCCCGGGTAGAAGCCAT
>CALAKE010000663.1 GCA_937922775.1 uncultured bacterium
GGCTGCTCTCGCTGCCGACCGCCGAAACGTCAGCAAGGAGTTGACTCTCGAGAACGTCAACGACCGCGCCCTGGCGGCAAAGCTCCGCGACGGAGTAGCCAGGCTCTTCTCGCCCTACCTCTGAGTGTTCCCTATCTCTTGGTGACCACGATCTGAGCACTGAAGACACTGTTGACGATTTCCGACAGGTCCATCGTTTCTTCAGCGGCAGGCGCCTCCGCGGGAACATCACTTCCACAGCATCCACTGCTTTCGAGCTGCCGCGGTTCGGGCGAGCAACAACCGGTACTGGCAGGCTCCGGCTCGGGCGAGCAGCAGCCTCCGATCGCATCCACGGCGGCCCCCACCATCGGATCGTCCCCGCCCAGGACCTTGAACGCGCTCTTCAACTCGACTCGAGGCTCCTCGTCGAATCCCGCATCGCGCATCATCGCCAAGTAGTCGTCCTTCAGAGCCGCGCCGGCGATACAGCCAACGTATGCCGCAAGGTTCTTGGCCACAGCGGCCGGCAACGGCTTGGTCAGCACGATATCGGAGACGGCGAGTCGCCCACCCGGACGCAACACCCGGTAGGCCTCCTTGAATACGGCGGATTTGTCGGGAGAGAGGTTGATGACGCAGTTCGAGATGATGACGTCGACGCTCTCGTCCTCAACCGGCAGGGCCTCGATCAGGCCTTCACGAAACTCGACGTTGCCGGCGCCAACCCGCTCAGCGTTTTCCCGTGCCTTGGCGATCATCTCCGGCGTCATGTCGACGCCGATCACGCGCCCCGTCGGGCCCACGGCTCGCCAGGAAATCAGCGCGTCGAAGCCGGCACCCGACCCCAGATCGAGAACGGTCTCACCCTCATTGACCGCCGCCATCGCCAGCGGCGCCCCACACCCGAGGCCGAGGTTCGCGCCTTCGCCGACGGCGTCGATGTCTTCCTTGCTGTAGCCCATCTGTTCCGCCGCCGACACAGGGTCGGCAGAACCACAGCACGAGCCCCCCTCCACCACTCTTCCAGCGTATGCCTCTCGCACTGCGTCACGAATCGCGGCGTCGTTGTCTCCTGCCAACTTCTCCGTCATTTCCAGTCTCCCTCAGTCGGGGTCCTCAGGACTGCGCTTCGTCGAGGAACTCCTCGATATCCTTGAGTACGTCGGGGTTCGGCCTGCAGTAGACCCATTGCCCTCGTTTCTCACAAATGATGAGTCCGGCGGTTCTCAGCTCCTTCAGATGATGCGACACGGTGGATAACGATAGGTCGAAACGGCTGGCGATGTCTGAAACCGAGTTGCCAGTGTCATCTGGTGCTATGGCGTCATTCACGACCCCACAATCGCAGCAGCACGTCCGGATCGTCTGGAAGATCGCAAGACGGTTGCGGTCGGAAAGAGCCTTGAATATCGCTGCCAGTCGTTCCATCGGTATCGATCCAGTTCGATATTTCGATAACTATCGAAATGGTAGCCGTAGACTGACCCGCCGTCAAGCCAACGAATGGGGTCCGGGTCGTGCCGGATCGGGCCCCCGTGCCGGCTGGCCTGCCGACGGGCTGCGGAGATCGGTCGAGAAGTGCTGGCTAAATCGAGGGCGGCGGCTCGAGGCGCTGGTATTTCGCCATGAAACCGCGATCGATGCGGTCCTTGAGCCACCAGGCCCAGCGGCCGTGGGAGATCATGCCCTTGTACTGGAGGAGCGACCGGCCATCGCAGGTATTGAGGATGGACAGAAATCCACTCTGTGGCTTGTATCTGGGGGGTGGCGTGCCGTTAATCGCGGCCAGCAAGCTGCGCCACAGAACCGGCCCCTGGCGCACTGAGTAGACGCCCGCCTTGGGTGTGTCCGGGTAGTTGACCATCGTTGCACAGTCGCCGACGGCGAAGACACGAGAGTCGCTGACCGAGCGCAGGGAATCATCCACGAGAACGAATCCGCGATCGTCGAGGTCGAGTCCCGAGCCTTGGAACATGGGATCCGCCGTCGCCCCGGTGAGCCACACGGTGAGGTTGGAGGGAATGCGAGAGCCGTTCTCCAGCTCGACTTCCTGGGGGGACACGGCGGCAACGCGGCTGCCGAGATGCAGGTGGATGCCCTTCTGCGCCAGGATCTTCTCGGCCTTGCGGCGAAGGCGATCAGTGTAGCCGGAGAGGATCCGATCGGCGGACTCGATCAGCTCAACTTCACGCGCCCGGCCGGCGACATCGAGGAACTCCGCGATTCCGCAGGCAATCTCGAATCCGGCGGCGCCGGCCCCGACGACGGCTACTCGCTGTGCCTCCGGAGACGTCGTGTCACGCAGGTTGACGAGGGCGCGCTTCAGGCTGACGGCCTGCGACATCGGCTTCACCCGAACCGCGTTTTCGCCTATGCCGGGAGAATCTTGGCCCGCGGCCCTCGAGCCGAGGTTGAACGACACGAGGTCGTACTCGATGTCCTGACCACTCTCCAGCGCTACGGTCCGTGCCTCGAGGTCAATGCCTACGGCCGGGCTCTGGATGAGCTTGCCCCCGGCCGCCGCGACTGAATTGGGCAGGTCGAACGCGATCTGATCCTCTCGATAACCGCCACGTATGTAGCCCGGCACCATTCCTGAGTAGTGGTGCTTGTCGGACAGGGAGACCGCAACGAGATCAACGTCGGGCAGGGGTTCGGCAACCATCCGCTCGAGGATCTGCAGGTTGGCATGACCGATTCCGACAAGAAGGAGCCGCGGCTTGCGCCCCGGACGAGCCAGCGTCATCACCTCGCCTCTCCTGGCCTATTTGCGAGCTCCACCCGAATCGTGACCTCCGTGCCATCCTCGGGGAGAGCTCCCGGCTGCACGCGGAAGCGAGTCGCGCCGTCGACGAATTCCCGTACCGTGTAGCTAGCGTTGCCAATCTTGCTGCCCGGACAGGAGTACAGGCACACGATACAACCCGAATGCCACTGGTCAATGTTCTCCCGGTGGCCCCCGAAACGCATGTCGAACCCCCGGCGGCCCGGATCGAGAAGAATGTCCTCGAGTCTCAGAGCCTCGCTCCGACCGGGAACGATCACGTACAGGTTGACCAGCGGCCCCTCGATCAGCTTGTCGGGCGCGGTCGAGTCCGGATCATGACGCTCGTCCCACGTGTCGATTGAGAGGGCATTCCCCGGCTCGGCGCCGAGCGCCTCGATGGCATCGAGAACCCGTACATCACTCACCTCGGAGCGGAAGAGGCTCCGCGACGCCGCCCGACCATCGTGCCAAACGATGAAATGATATCCGGCCATATCCGACTCCTCGTCGAAGCCGGCGGCCGTGACGACGGCGGGAAACTCGATGGAGGTTTCGGAGACCGTTACGACGGAGGCGGTCGAGACGTCCTGGCCGCAGGCAACGAGGGGGCTGGCCAAAACCAGCGCCACCATGACGCCGGCTGCGATCGAAATGCCGGTCGCCGTTGATGCCGTTACGAAGCGCCACCTCAGGGGACAGAGGCTCCCTTCCCGCATTGCTCGAATCTCCCGTCAGAAACTGAGTTGATCACGATTTGTGGTAATGAAAGTCTGTGGTCTTCAAGACCTTCTCCGCAACAGTACCAGCGCAGCCGGCTCCACAGTACTATTTGCACGGACGTGGCGGGATGGGTGACGTAGGAGCTCAGCCACTCCGCCGCAGGATCTCGGGATCTGAGGACGAACGAGCATGAGGCGAATCTTACTCTTGCTGCTGACGGCAGCCACCGTCTCGGCGGGCTGCGCCAGCGCCCCGCCCGAGGTGGGGGATCAAGAAGCTGTAGCCGCGATCGGTCAACGTGAGCCATCTCGGCGCGAATCGTCAGCCCAGCTCGTACCGAGCGGCCCCTTAACTCTCGAGCTGGTCGCCGACTTCAATATCGCCACAGGCACGTCGTTCGGAGATATTCCTGATGTCGATTTCGGGGGACTCTCCGGCCTGTTTTTCGATCCTGATCGCATGGAGATCGTGGCGATCAGCGATAGCCGCACAAACAACTGGTACTTCACGCTGGAGATGGAGCTCGATGGCAACTCCATCACTGTCACGCCGAAAGCAGTCACCCGGCTTGAAGATGGGAGTTTTCCCGATGCTGATGGCGCGGCCGGGGCCGGTGCACCTGCCGACGGGGCATCCGCTGCCCGTCGGGTCTTCGACCCCGAGTCTATCGCCCGGGCCCCCAACGGAAATCTGTTCGTGTCGGCCGAAGGCCTTGTGGCACTAGAGCCTCGAATCGCCCCGACGATTTCCGAGTTTGAGCCCGATGGCCGGTTCGTGCGCTTTCTGCCGGTGCCTGACAAGTACGTGCCGGAGGCGGAGGGCCCACAGACGAAGGGAACCGTGAACAATCTCGCCTTCGAAAGCCTCACTGTGTCTCCGGACGGCAGCCGGCTGTTCACGGCGACGGAGGCCGCATTGGTGCAGGACGGCGCGCCTTCTTCTGCCGAGGAGGGCAGTCCCGCGCGCATCCTCGAGATCGAGATCACCGAGGGCACGGCAGGGTCAGTGAAAGAGTACGTCTACCGGGTCGAGCCGCTGACGCTGCCGGACGATTTCGAGCCGATTGCGGGCGAGAACGGTGTGGTCGAGCTCCTGGCGCTCGGCAATGAGGAGCTGCTCGCACTCGAGCGCAACTTCGTCCGCGGCGGCACGCGAGAAGCCCCGCGGCGGCGGAATGTGATCCGAATTTTTCGCGTGACACTCCAGGGAGCCACAGATGTGGCCGACATCTTCTCGCTGGCTGATGCGACAGATCTCGTACCGGTCACGAAGGAGCTAGTCATCGATTTCGACGAGATCACTCCCGGGCTGAGTCCCCAATACCCCGCGCTCGACAACTTCGAAGGGCTCAGTTGGGGACCGATTCTGCCGGATGGTAGCCCCAGCTTGATCGTCGTCAGCGACAACAACT
>CALAKE010000664.1 GCA_937922775.1 uncultured bacterium
AAGATCAGTAGGCCGTCCGCTCTCGGCTTCCATTCCCTCATGGCTGCACTGACTCCCCAATATCGGGTGGGGCTATAGAGGAAGATCCAGGGAGCGTCGTCCCGGACGAGGGTGTAAATCCTCTGGTAGATGGCCCGACGGTCAGCTTCGGAAACCGTCGCCTCTGCATCTTCGATGAGGGAATTTACCTCTTCGTTTTCGTATCCCTCCCACCAGGGCCCCTGGAGTCCAGAGTGGAGCTTCTCCCTCAAGACACGGTAGGTGCTCCTTGGACTGGAATCGAAACATGCCGCGTCGTTGATTCGCTTCTCGCGGACCATCTCCGAGTAGGCTGCCCGGTCCTGATGTTCGACGATTTCCAGCGTGATCCCGACGTGGCTGTATTGCTCCGTCATGATCCGCGCGAGGTCGGGAGCTTCGTCGGGCATCGCCGAGGGGATATCGAAGACGAGCGTCAGTCCGTCTTCGTATCCGGCTTCCGCGAGGAGGCGGCGGGCCATGTCGGGATCGTGGGGATAGACGGGGGTCTCCGGGTTGTAGCCGAAGTGGTGTGGGGTCAAGTAGCCGTTGAGGCGCTTCGCGGCTCCGTACTTGATCTCGGCGATGATCTCGTCCACGTCCAGGGCATAGTTCAGGGCCTGCCGCACCCGACGATCACGGGCCGGACCCTCGAGGGCGTTGGCCATGAAGATGATAGCCAGACCGCTGTCCCATTCATGAGCCAATCCCCCACCCTGCTCGTTGATCCGTTGCCAGCCCTCGATCCCGATGCCGGCCGCGATATCGGCCTCACCGCTCAGCACGGCATCGACACGCTTCTGCGGATCACCTTCGACGATCCAGTGGATCTCACGGTACTGAGGAGTCCCTCCCCAGTATTCGTCATGGGCGGCCATGATGAGGCGGGTGTCGCTCGCCTCGGCAATCCTGTAGGGCCCGCTGCCCACATATTCACCGGGTAACCGGTCCAGCGCGCTGGCAGGGCTGATCGGCATTGCCAGCACGAGATCCAGGAGATCCGCCATGGGATGCTCGGTGACAATCTTCACCGTCAAGTCATCGAGAGCGGAGATCTCCGCAGACCCGAGGTAGCTGATGTACACCCCCTGGGTCCCGAAGGCGCCACCGATAGCCGGGTCCAGAACCCTGGCCAGAGTGGCAACGACATCGGACGCCCGCAGTTCCTCGCCGTTGTGAAACCTCACCCCGCTACGCAGAAAGAACGTCCATGTTCGGGCGTCCTCGCCCACTTCCCATCTCTCGGCCAGGGAGGGCTGGTAGTTTCCCTCCTCGTCCAGCTTCACCAACGACTCATAGGTATTGAAAAGGAGACTCAGCCGATTGGATGAGTCGCTAGCGATATGAGGATCGCCAATCGACGCGGAAGACTGTTGGACAGTCAGCACTGACTCCTCGGGGGCCACAGGAGGCGACCCGCAACTCATCATCAGGACCAGGGCAAAGACCGAGGCGAGATACATGCCCCGGAGGACCAGGGGTTGATTCGAGAGATCGCTCTGCATCCTTGCTCACCTCCGCTCACCGATTGCGGCGCTTCCAGCGACTTGGTCACAGGATCTGGTCGGGCGATTGAGGCCCGTCTGCCCCGGCGGTCACCGGGGCTGGCAAGACACTAACCCGCACTGAGCACCTGCTCCAAATCGGCGCGCCGCTCGCTGGAGATAGGCTGGTCGTTGCTCGTCGGCGAGCCCTGTATAGCGCACCGCAAACTTGACAGCGACGACGGAAAACCGTCCACTGAAGCGGGTCAGTTCCACGGATCAACCGATAGAGGAACGTACTACATGAGATGCCACAGAACCCTGAAAGCCCCGCTCCTCTCGCTGTTATTCATGATCCTGCTTTCTGCAGGATGTTCGTCCAATGAGTCACCATCGACTGAGCAACCATCGGCTGAGCCCCCGTCTGACGAAGTCCCCTTCGTCCGTCCTGGGTCTCTGATCGACAACTCCGAGTATGCGGACCGCAGACAACGTCTGATGGATGAGATTCCGGACGGGATCGCCATCATTCCCGGCGCGACCGCGTCGGTCTCGGGTGATCGATTCTTCCAGAGCAACGACTTCATGTACTTCACCGGTGTCGAGGCGCCGAACGCCTGGCTCGTTGTGGATGGCATCGATCGAGAAAGCACACTTTTTCTCACACTTGACGAACATGATGCCCGCGGTGAGGGAATCCCTCCCGAGCTCGCTGTGAACCCTGAAACCTTCACTGGGATCGAGCGTGCGCTGCCGGTCGAGGATTTGGAGTCCTTTTTGGCGGATGTGGGCGGTCGGAATGGCGTCTTCTACCTCTCTCATCGTCCAGAAGAGCTCCCCCGCATGAACACCAACGAGGTGTTTCGTGCCTTCCAGCGGACAGTGACGGAGCACCCGATGGACGGCCGTCTGACCCGTGAGCTGCAGCTCGCGGCGCGTCTGAAGGAGCGATTCCCAGCCGTCGAAATCAAGGACTGCTTCCAGGCGATTCAGGTGATGCGGAAGGTCAAGTCACCGGCCGAGGTGGCGTTGGTTCGAGAGGCTGCGCGTATCGGGGTCATGGCTCATTTGGAATTCATGCGCTCCACCGAGGTCGGCATGCCGGAGCGAGCCCTGGCCGCGCTCTTCGAGTTCACCAGCAACCGAGAGGGCGCCCAGGAACTGGCGTACGAGACGATCATCATGGCCGGAGATCACCATCCCTGGGGTCATTACCATGCGCACGACCGCACGCTCGAGGACGGGGATTTCATCATTCTCGACGCCGGCCCCGACTACGCCTACTACAACGCCGACATCTCGACGAGCTTCCCGGCAAACGGTCGGTTCAACCAGGAGCAGCGCGAGCTCTACGAGTTGGGGCTCGGCATCCGGCAGGTATGCCTCGACAACTACCGCGCAGGCACTAGCTTCGCCGAGGTGGGTGAAAAGGTGAGGGAGTGGTTGACTGCCAACGGCTACGATCCCACGGAGCGCCGCTTCCGCGGGCTGATCAGGTGGGGATGTTACAACCACCCGATCGGCCTCGCGACGCACGACGTGATGGCTTCGATGACAGGCCCTGAAGAACCTCTGGAGCCAGGCTTCGTTTTCGCGTGCGACATCAACATGCCTCAGACCGAAACTCTCGGCATCCGGATCGAGGACACGGTTGTCATCACCGAAGACGGATACGAGAACCTCTCGACGGGGTTGCCGCGCACCGTGCAGGAAATCGAGAGCCTTATGCGTGAAGCCGGTCTGCTCCAGAGAATAGGCAGGTAAGCACCTCTCTTGAAGCCGGAGCACGGTTCAGCGCCAAGGCGTCATGAACAGGCGGAACGGATCCAGGTGACCATGAGATATTCGATCTCGTCAGTCTGAGGATTCAATCCGGCTCAACGCCGACTTGAGCTTCTCGACCTCTTGTTCGAGGCGGTCCAAGCGACGCATCACCAGTCGGTCCTGAACCAATCGCCTCAACGCCAGGGTGATCTCTCCCTCTGCGAGCTTCATGACCGGGTAGCGATTACTGCGCTGATTGCACGCAGCGACCAGGGCATTGAGGGTCAGCGGGTAGTACTCGGGAGTGGCCTGCTGTTTCTCGAGCAGACAGCCGAGCACCCGGACCTCAACGCCGTCGAGCTGGCGAGGCATACGCTGGATCATCGCGCCAGCATAACGCAGAACACTCATTCGCGGGTATCGTGCTCGAGACGTAGCAGCGTGGACGGACACAGGTCGAGTCCGTAAGCCAACCCTGGGCAAGGAATGGCTCAAACGCCTGGGCATGCCGGCGGAGGCAAAGAAAACGGGCGGGTCGCGCCTCATGAGCAGCCCGCCCGTCGTAGACAACTACGTACGGCTAGTCTTTTCTGATGAACGTCATCATCATTCCGTTAGCGGTGGTCGTCATCGTCTGGAAGTCGTCACTACTCTCGGCAATGACAGGCTCGGTATCGAACGGCTTACCGTTCCTCTCCGTCTGATTCATGGTCACCTTGTTGCCATCGACGGTGTAAGAGCCTTTGCCCGTGAGCCTTTCACCTGCTTCCGTGCCATCGATCATGTATGCACCGTCGGCCAGAAGGGTGACAACGAGGGTGGGCACCTCCGCTCCGGCGTCCTCCATCTGCTTCACGAACTCATCAGGGAAATTCAACTCAAAACTACCTAACCAGGGGTCATCATCTGCGAACGCTCCCTGGCAGGCCAGCAGGCTGAGGCATCCCATCGCCAGTGCTGCGAGCACTGATCGTCTTCTCATACAGTTCCCTCCCTCGGGACGTGGACCGATCCGGAAATGGGCCGTCCACCGTGGTGAGGACCGATCCGAGAGCGGATCGATCACCGTTGAAGCGAAAATCCTACCCGAGCATAGGAATAGCAGCAAACTCTTTCGCGTTCCGGCGCTGCCTCGGTAGCTGTCACGACTCCCCACCGGCACCGCCTGCCAGGTCAATTGGCCCGACTTTGGTGTTGTGGGCTCGTTCCTGACCTGCTAGAAGTATGCGGACACCAGAGTCGATAATTCGGTGAACTGGTGATTCTGTCGAGCGATCAGTGGCCTGGGAGGGCGCACGCTGATCGTCATTCCGGAGCTCACTGCTCCAACCACGCAAGGAGATTGCTTTGCGCTTTGCATTTCAGTTTGCAACGGTTGCACTGGGAATCATGGTCCTGTCGGCATGTGGAAGCGGGGCCGGGACACAAGCTGCAACCGAGGAATTGAATCGCTTCGCGACCGCGGCCGAGGATGAGTTCGGCGCGCGAGGCGAGGGAACTTTCGTCAAGACCGATTACAGGGTCTATTGCCGGGCCGGATCCGGTTTCGACGAGGGCCCATTCGCTGCAATCGACTTCGCGTCAGATCTCGCCGGCTACGAGTTTTGCTACAACGTCAGCGATGACCTCAAGACGGTTGCCCTGTCAGCGACAAACATGAGCGCCGGCACCACGCAGTGCCTCATGCTCGACGCAACGTCTGGGCAAGTCGAGAAGGGCCAGATCACAGACACTTCTCCGTGCGTGCCGTAACCAGGTGAGATCGAGCCGGGGCCTCGACGGGGGCCCCGGCTCAATTCGTCATAGGCGACCAGACATGAGACTTACGCTCGCGATGATGTGTGTCATGTTTCTCTTGGCTGTGGCCTGTCAGGGCCAAGAGCAAGAAGCGCAGGAAGTGCAGCCCGTGTCACTGCGCAGTCAGCCCGATGTGCTGACTGAGGCGATGGTCCTCGAGATGATCCAGACGAGAGGGTTTTCGTACCCCGCCACGAACATCAAGGGCACGTTCGTGAAGTCATACGAGCCGCTGGATCTCGCGGGCGTGCGGGTCGTGAGCGAACACGCAAGTGGGCTGATGTGGCAGCACTCCGAGTCGCCTCGCATGAACTGGAGAGAGCTGCAAGCGTATGTCGGGGAGACGAACCAGGCGAGGCATGCCGGCTTCTCGGACTGGCGCGTGCCTACACTCGAAGAGCTGGCGTCCCTGCTCGACGCGCGACTGACGGGCGATGACTATCTGGACGATGTGTTCTCAGAGGAAGACCTTCTGGGCACCTGGAGCGCGGACGAGGAGCCCGATTCCGTGGGCGGGTCCTGGTTCCTGAGCTTCACGGATGGCGGCGCGTGGGCCGGGAACCGCCTGGCCGGATTGGGACACGGCCGCTTGGTGCGAACCATGTCGTCACCGCAGAAGACGTAAACAAGCTCGTATCAATAATCCTGGACAGCCCGACGCAAATCGGGTAGTAACGCCTCGTTAGTCGCCCCTTTCCGGGAGCCGCAATGCCTCTCGGTTTCTTCAAGCGCACGACAGCGAGGAACGATCCCATGCTTGCCCGTTGCAACCTGTTGAAGACCAGTTTCACGTTGGTTCTATTCTCCGTCGCCCTGGTAATGGCCGGCACGTCACAGACGGTCGCCGAGCCAGGCGAATCGGGCGCGCCAGAGGCAAGCCCCTCGAGCGCCGCCGCACAAGATCGTGGCTCCCGCTTCCTGCGGCAGCCGGATGTCAGCGCCGGCGGCATCGCATTCGTGCACGCAAACGACCTTTGGCGGGTGAACCGCGACGGCGGGGAGGCCATTCGCCTGACCAGTTCCGACGGGGCGGAAACCGATCCGGCCTTCAGCCCCGACGGCCGATGGATCGCCTTCAGCGGCCAGTACGGCGGGAACACCGACGTATACGTGATACCGGCGACCGGCGGGCAGCCTCAGCGTTTGACCTGGCACCCCGGCGCAGACGTGGTGCAGGGCTGGACACCTGACGGCGAAGTCCTCTTCCAGTCGGGCCGCACGGGGCAGCCGACCAAATTGTGGCAGTTCTTCACCGTGCCGGTGGAGGGTGGCCTGCCGAAGGCGTTAGCCCTGCCGCAAGCGTACCTTGGCCAGATGTCAGCCGACGGCCGCATGATCGCCTACCAGGAGATCGGCTACTGGGATCCCGAGTGGCGCAACTATCGCGGCGGCCAGGCACAACCGATTAGCATCGTGTCGACGGCGACCTGGGAGCGGATGACGCCGCCTTGGGAGGGCGAGCGACAGATGGATCCGGTGTGGATGGACGGCGTCGTGATCTACATGTCGGAGCGCGACTACGCCAGCAACATCTGGTCGTTCGACCCGGCAACAGGAACCGAGAAACAGCTCACCTTCCACTCCGACTTCGACGTCAAGAGCGTGGGAGCCGGTGACGGGATGGTGGTCTACGAACAGGCCGGCTTTCTGCACGCGCTCGACCTGGCCAGCGGGCAGACGCGACAGCTCGTGATCCACGTGGCCGGCGATTTCAACTGGGCTCGATCGCGATGGGAGGACATACCTGCGGGAAGACTCGGCAACCCCCGCCTGTCGCCCACCGGCAAACGTGCCCTCTTCACCTACCGTGGCGACATCTTCAGCGTTCCAGCCAAGGAAGGTAGCTGGCGCAATCTGACCCGCACCCCCGGCACTGCCGACCGTAGCCCGCTTTTCCGGTAGAAAGGGGAGTTTTCATAGGCATATGCCAGCTGGGATTGCAGCTTGGGTATGATAATTTCCTGTTCCCTTTTAGCGGGATCCATAGTTTCCGATCGCTCATCCCAGTAGATTGAAGACGAAGACGGCAGATAAGCCCGATCATAATCAGGAGGCCATTTTTTCATGCTAAACAATCCTGTATTTTGGTTGAATTTTTATTGGAGGGAACGCTACAACAATTATTTCATAAGGTCAAATTGTTCTTGTGCACCGGGTTTGTCGTCTTTTGGCAAAGCGAATTAAATAATCGGCATTGCCGATTATTAGCTGAATCTTCAAAATATTGGTATTTATTTGGGTCGCAAGCGGATAAAAGCATCAGGAGAAGTAAGCATCGGTCGTCAACCGGCTTGGGTGGTCAGCACTTTTTTTAAATCAATTCTATATTTTTTCATGCGATTCCAAACCGTTACACGATTGATGCCGAGTATGCGTGCCGCCTGGGACTGATTGCCGTTGGTTTT
>CALAKE010000665.1 GCA_937922775.1 uncultured bacterium
TGTTGATGACACCGAACAGCGCGATACAGCCGCCTACCACCATGCTCAGGTAGGCGTCCGAGTTCTTCGTACGGCCGAAGGGATCCTCATCGTTGTCGTACAGATCGACGCCGTTGTAAATGAGCCCTGCGCCGAGCGCGATCATCCCGATCGCAGCGGCCATCCGCCACTTGGCAACCGGGGCATCGGTCTGCGCCGGAGTCGCTAAGGGGTTCCCAGCCGTTTCGACAGCCACCAGCTCGGCCGCCGCTACAGCGGCCGCCTCGCGCAGGTTCGGCTTGTCGCCTTCAGATCCTGGCCCTGCAGCCAACGCCGGGGTTGCCAGCAGGCTGAAGGCCAGGAAAAACGTCAGTGCTTTCTTCATCTGCGTCTCCTCCTAGCCTAGAACAGCCACCGGAACCCGAGGCGGAACTCACGTGGGCTCACGATACTGGTGATCTCGCCGTAGTTTGGATAGCGAGTGAAGATTCCACGTGTGCCGTCCGAGTTGGCGACGTTGAAGATATCGAACACGACGCCAAAGTCACCCCAACCACCGCCGAGATTGAACTTCTTCTCGAATCGCAGGTCGAGGTTGTTGAACGGGTTAATCGTCTGCGATCCACGCGGCACGATCGGCAGAGTGCGGTCGCCGCTGCGCAGGCCACCCGTCTCGGATGAGCTGAAGCGCTCGAACTCGGTGTAGCGGCCACTACTGGCCCAGTCGAAACGCGCACCAATGAGCACGCGGATCGGATCCGGCATCAGGTACGAGCCGTTGATCTTGATGACGTGCCGCCGTGAGTTCTGCAGCTCGTCAGGCCAGATGAACCGATTCGGTGTCAGGAACGACGACGTCGAGCCGAGCACGCCCCCACCGGTGTTGGAGGTGTTGCCGGTGGCCTTCTGGATCATGTACGAGGCCTGCATCTGCCAGCCATCCGACAACCGCTTATTCATCTTGACCTGGAAGCCATTGTACTCGCGGTAGATGTCACCGACGTACTGGGAGTTCGGGTTGTTCACCAGCACCCTGTGCTCGTCCCGCGGGTCTGCCGCCCAGCCCTGGACGGTCGCACCGTTCGATGCAGCGTAGTCACGCCGCACGAAGGTCGAACCGAGATCCGCGGCGCCGATCACGTCCGAGTCGTACTTGTGGATGTACTTGAACGCCATGGCGAGGTTTTCTTGCCACTGCCAGTCCAATCCCGTCGTGAACTGGTTGCTCCAGGCATTCTTCAGGTTCGGATCAATCGACAGCCCCAGCCCCGGATTGTAGTCCCACGAGGGGTAGCGCTGATATTGCGACCCATCGTGCTCCCAGTACTCCCAGACCGAGCTCTGGGGATCGAAGTTGTCGAAGATCGTGCCGTGCACCTCCGAATAGAACCTGCCATAGAAGACGTGCGCCGACATGCGACCGTCACCCATCACATCGTAGACGGCACCGAGCCGCGGCGATATGTCGTTGAAGACCGGCATGTTCGGCCGCTCGGAATCGATGTAGCCGATGTTCGAGTGGTCCCAGCGAATACCCAAATTCAGCGTCAAACGATCGGCCACCGTCCAGTCATCCTGACCGTAGACGGTGAACATCTTGACGTCGCTGGTGTTGCGGTTGAATTGTGGGTTGAGGATGTAGGCCGCGTACAGATCGCCCCAGTACGGGTAGTACATGACGTTCTGTCCGGCAAACTGACTTCCAGCGGGAGCCGGTCCGTGTTTGGACTGGTCGTCCGTCACCAGCCGCTCATACTCGCCGCCGAACTTGAAGGAATGGTCTCCCCCCATGTCCTCTGCGTAGTAGGAGAGGTTTGCCTGCACGGATGAACGAGTCCGGTCGTAGGTGTAGTAGCCCCAGTAGGCCTCGGTCAGCCAACCGCTGCCCCAGTCGTAGTAGCTTGCCGCATCTGTCTGCGGAATCAGGTCGAAGAAGCCGTAGAATCCCGAGTACTTCACCTCGAGGAAGGCATCCGGTGTGAGGACACTGTTCCAAGTGACGTTCGGGGTGATGTTCATCGACGGCTCATCCACAGCCGCCTCGGGCGCCGTCCGAGAGCCACCAGGTCGGCCATCCAACGTGTAGGTATCTGCCATCGCCGACACGATGACGCGGTTGTTCTGGTTGGCCTGCCAGGTGACCTTGCCGAAGAACCGATCCGAGTCCTCGATCTGATCGACCTGGTCGCCGGGATCACGCATGTTCTCCTTGAAGACCTGGTAGCCGGCGAAGAACCAGACCTTGTCACGCGTAACCGGGCCACCGATGTTCATGGTGAAATCGTAGCGGTGCTTGATCTCGGCGGGCGTGAAATCTGCGACTGAGGACTCGATGTCCTGCGTGTTGTCGCTGATGAAGGAGTTGTTGGCGAAGTAGAAGTTGAACTCGCCGTGGTAGCTGTTGCCACCCGACTTGGTGACAACGTTGAAGGTCGACCCCATGGCCTTGCCCATGGAGGCGTCGGCACCCAAGGTCGTCTGCTCTACAACCTCGAACCAGTCGGGGCTGTAGAACGGGAACTGAGAGCCGCCGCTCGGATCGGTCACGTTGACGCCGTCTACCAGGAAGGCGTTCGACGAGGTCGACGACCCGAAGAAGCTCGGGTAGCTGTTGGCGTTGCCACCCGTTGGAACTGTGGCATCGGGCGACAGGCTCATCAGGTCAGAGCCCGCACCCCGAGTCTCCGGCAGAGTGTTCAAAAACTCGTCGGAAACTTCCGTGGAGCGCTTGGTGCTCTTGATGTCCACCAAGGGCGACTTACCCGTAACCGTGATCGTCTCCTCGACGCCGGAAAGCTGCAAGCTGGCGTTGACGGTCGTCGTCCGGCGGACACCGACGTCGGTCTGCTCTTGAACGATCGTGGCAAAGCCCTGCAGCGTGAAGGTCACCGTATACATGCCGGGCGGCAGCAACGGAACGCGAAACGTACCGTCGGCTCCCGTGTAGTGGGTCTGCGCAGCGATCAGCGCAGGCCCTTCAACAACTACCTGGACACCGGGCAGGGCAGCACCGTCCGCATCGACGACACGCCCTGAAACGATGCCCGTGGAGCTCACCTGCGCGCCGGCATAGCTGGCCGTGCCGAGCAGGAGCGCTACCACGCATATCGCTATGGTTTTCCTCATGCGATTTGCTCCCTTGAGGATGTAATCACCCGAGCCCCGGCTCGGGCGGATAGCCAGAAACTGGCGGCGAGTTGTCAACAACTCGCGTGCAACACCATCTCTACAGTGCAAATCTTATGCCGGACTCCAGTATTAGTCTAGCCGCCGCGGGGTTGCTGCAAAACGAGGATGTGCAGGCGTTTGCGGGGCTTGCGCGAAGCCCGCCGGTGCCGTTTCAGCGCGGGAAGATCCAAAGCACTGGAGATTCACTCCAAAGTTTTGGATTGGCTGGCAGGTGGTTGCTTCGGCGGCCGCAACGCCCGCCGGGGAAGCACCGCGGAACGCAGCCTAGCCCGCAGAGATACGATCCAGGAGAGCGCGAGCGTCCTCGAAACCGGGGTCCAGCTCGAGTGTTCGGCGGAGGGCCTCGGCAGCCTCCTGTGGACGATCCTGGCGCAGCAGCACGAGGCCGAGGTTAAAGTGCAGACGCGCCTGCTCCGGGGCGAGCTCGAGACCTCGGCGAAAGGACTCCTCAGCCTCCGCAAAGCGGCCCAGCCCGGCCAGGACGGTCCCCAGATTGCCCCAGACGAGTGGGTCTTCAGGGGTGCTGCTGGCCGCCGTTTCCAGAAGCCCCAGCGCAACCTCGGGCTCTCCCGCCCCGAGGTAGAGGAACGCCATGCGGCTGAGAAGTCTCGAGCTCCCGGGCAGGAGGCGGCGCGCTACACGATAGGCCGCGAGCGCCTCATCGTTCCGCTCCTGGCGCTCCATCAGGCCACCGAGCTGCAAGGGGAAGGTGAAGACATCCGGATAGGAGCGCATGGCCTCGCGCAGCAGGTCCGCCGCCCGCTCCACCTGGCCGGCAGCCTCATAGGCCTTGGCCAGCTCGATGAAGCTCAGGCTGTAGCTCGGGTTGAGCTCCAGGGCCCCTTTGAGGATCTCGATAGCAGACTCGACCTGGCCCCGAGCCAGGGCGACCTTCCCGAGGTGGAACCGCACGAAGAAGTGATTTGGAGCCACATTGTCGGCCCCGATCAGCTCTTGCTCCGCCTCGGCCCAGCGCCCTTCCTGCTCGAGCTCGACGACGGCGTCAATGGCATCGTTGAACGCCTCATAGACGGCGATCTTGTCCTTCGGATCAACGTGACGAAGGTCGGGAACCACGCCACCTCCACCGACATAGCCGAGGCTCCGCAGCCGCTCCACGGTTTCGGGGTCGACCGCCTGCTGCCCCGCGGCCACTGCCTCGACGTCATCGCCCAAAACCATGGCCTCCAAGGTTGCCAGCATCTCCGCGCCGCGGCGGGGTTGTGACTCGACCTCGTTGTGGGTCTCCGCGGGGTCCTCGGCCAGATCGTAGAGCTCGGGGCGCGGCGCGGAGATGTACTTCCATCCATCCGCCCGCAGACTGCGCAGTTCACTCCAGCCGAAGTTCAGGAGAGGTACCAGGCTCTCGGAGTATGCCGGGCGACCCGGCGCACTCGGGTCGATCATCAGATGCCTCAAATCGACCCCATCACGTAAGTCAGCCGCGGGATCATCGACCCCGAGAAGGGCCAAGCTG
>CALAKE010000666.1 GCA_937922775.1 uncultured bacterium
AGAGCACCGCAACCGGGACCTTCCCCAGCAGGAGCGAATCTCGACCGCCGAAGACTACGACCGCCTTTTCAACGAGGCCGTTACCGAGTACATGGCGTTCCTTGATGGCGAAGACGTCTACACCGTGCGCGAGTACGACGACTTCGCCTTGCGGGAGCGGATCGGGCGATTCGGCCCCGCGGACGGGCTGCGCGGATTCTTCTCCGAGGTGAGCTACCGGGACCCGTTGACCATGCGGACCCACGGCCACCACTGGTTCGACCTGGCGATGATGGAGAACGAGCCGCATGCCAGCCAGATCCGCCGCGTGCCGCTGCTGTACAACATCTGGGACAGTCGCGCCGAGGGCATGGCGACCGGCATGGAAGAGTGGATGATGCACGCCGGCCTGTTCGACGACAGCCCTCGGTCGCGCGAGCTTATCTGGATTCTCGTGGCCCAGCGGGCTGCGCGCGCCATCGGCGGCCTGATGATGCACGGCAACGAGTGGACGATTCAGGAGGCTGTGGATTTCGCCGCCGAGTGGACGCCGCGTGGATATATGCCGGCGGACAGCGACACGGTCTGGGGCGAGCAGCATTTCTACCTGACGCAGCCCGGCTACGGCACCAGCTATCTCGTCGGCAAGCAGATGATCGAACAACATTTGGCAGAAAGGGCCTTCCAGCTCGGTGACGAGTTCACCCTCGAGGGTTTCATGGACGAGCTGCACGCGACCGGCTTGATCCCGATGACTCTGATCACTTGGGAGCTGACCGGCAACAGGCCGGAGATGCTCGATGGGGTAGCTCGATGACTCCTGCTGCAACACTCATTCGAGGAGGAACCGCGGTCGTCGGCGAAGAAGTATCGCGGAAGGACATCCTCATCGAGGGCGAGCAGATCATCGCGATCGGAGATCCTGGCGAGCTGAGCGCGGGCGGAAGGGGCGAGGCCGGCATTTCCACGAACCTCGAGGTGATCGACGCTGAGGACTTGCTCGTGCTGCCGGGGGGGGTCGACACCCACGTGCACTTCAACGACGTGTTCATGGGCACGGTGAGCGTGCACGACTACTACACCGGCACACGGGCTGCCGCCTTCGGGGGGGTTACGAGCATCATCGACTTCTCGAATCAGGTGCCGGGAGGATCGCTGGCCAAGACCCTCGACGACAAGCACGAGGAAGCGGCAGGAAAGGCGATCGTCGATTGGGGAGTGCATCCGGTGATCACCGAACCCACCGAGGAGACGCTCGCCGAGATCCCCCATGTGGTGGAGGCCGGGGCACCGACGATCAAGTGCTACATGACCTATCGCGAGGACGGCCTGCTCATCGAGGACAGGGATCTCGAGCGTATCGCGGCCGGTCTGACTGCGGCCGGCGGCATGTTGATGCTGCATGCGGAAGACAACGACATGATCGAGGCGAACGTGCCGCGGCTCGTAGCTGAAGGCAAGCTCGCCGCGATCTACCACGCTCGCAGCAAGCCGGCCGAGGTCGAAACCGAGGCAATCCGTCGCATCGTAGGCATGGCTGAACGAACCGGCGGTCGGTTCTTCGTTGTACATCTCGCCAGCGCCGCCGGCCTCGATCTGATCACCGAAGCGCGTGCCCGCGGCGTGGATGTCAACACGGAAACCTGTACCCACTACCTGGTCTTCACCGACAAGGTGCTCGAGCGGGACGACGGGATCAAGTGGATCTGCTCGCCGCCGCTGCGGGATGCGGCTATCCAGGAGAAGCTCTGGGAAGGTGTGGTCGACGGACGTATTCCAATGGTGACGTCCGACGACGCGGCCTATTCCTGGGAGGCGAAGCTCTACGGCAAGGACCGTTTCGACAAATGCCCGAACGGCATTCCCGGCATCGAGCCGCGTTTCCAAATTCTCTACTCGGAAGGTGTGGCCAAAGGACGGATCAGCCTGTCGCGATTCGTCGAGATCGTGGCGTCGGAGCCGGCACGGCTGTTTGGAATGGCGCCTCGAAAAGGGAGCTTGGCGGTCGGGGCCGATGCCGACATCGTCCTTTTCGATCCCGAAGCCCGCTGGACGATGGGGCAGGAGACCCTGCACATGGCGGCAGACTGGTCAGGCTACGAGGGCATCGACATCACGGGCAAGATCATGAGGGTATTCTCACGCGGCGAGATGATCATCGACGGCCCGGAGTGCGTGGCCGCAGAGGGTCGCGGGCGTTACATCCACTGCGCCCTTCCTGTCGCCGGGGGGGCAGGGGGCTAGCATGCTGCCAGCGTGGCCGGGCGGTGCGAAATGAGCGAGGCGAGCAGTCAGAGAATATGGTCCGGGGCTTCGGCGGATGAGATCGCGAGGGATCTGGAGCCGCTGGTCGATTTCCAGGATGAGGGCCTTCCTATCGCGAAAGTCGCGGAGCTCGTGGGTGGGCGACTCCTCCCTCACCTTTGCGACTACGCCCTGCCCTCCTTTCACTCGTTCTTCAACGCCTTCCCGGAAAAGGGAGCGGCGTACGGGGCGCGCGTTGCGCTCGACTGGAACCAGGGAGTCACCAATTGGCAGGTCTCGCCAGGAGGAGCCGTTCTCGAGGAGCTTTGTTGCGCCGCCCTCTGCCGGCTGTTCGGGCTGAGTGCCGGCGCTGGATGCACGCCGATGTACTGCGGCACTTACGCCAACCAGCAGGCGATCTACATGGCTCTGCACCGCAAGGCGGAGATGGAAGGCTTCAGCCTCCCCGAGGAGGGCCTGCAGGGATTCTCTGATCTATCGAGTTTGGCAATCGTCACCTCCACCGAGGCGCATTTCTCAGTGAAGCACGCCGCCCGAATGCTGGGCCTCGGCGAGCGCTCGATCGTGACCGTGGGCGTGGATGAGAATCGCCGTATGGATGTGGAGCAGTTGCGCGACACGCTCGCCCGGCTTGCCGGGGAAAGCCCCGATTCTCGGGACGTCTTCTGCGTCTCCGCTACGGCCGGCACCACCTGCACCGGCTCGGTCGACCCACTGGATGAGATCGCCGCGGCTTGCGAGGAGCACGGCGTATGGCTGCATGCCGATGGTGCCTACGGCTTCGGCTATGCGCTGGTGCCCGAGTGGCAGCCGCTGTATGCGGGAGCGGAGCTGGCTGATTCCATCACATGGGATCCCCACAAGCAGTTCGGTGCACCGATCCCGAGCTCGATCCTCTTCGCCCGCCGCGGTGAGGATTTGCTTCGCATGGCAATGCACAGCAGCTATTTCAATCGAGAGGATTCCAATGTACCGGACCCGGGTCTCAAGTCGATACCTTCGACAAGGCCGATGAGCGCGCTGCCGCTGGCGACATCCGTCCTGCATTTGGGGCTGTCAGGCGTCATCGAGAGGCTGCGC
>CALAKE010000667.1 GCA_937922775.1 uncultured bacterium
GCCGCCGGTATCCGCTTCGGCCATCTTCGCGGGGCTGCTGACAAAGGTCGGCGTCTACACGCTGATCCGGATGTTTACCCTGGTGTTCGCCGATCTCGTGTCACTCTACGGGTTGCTACTGTGGGCAGCGGGCTTCACGATGCTGGCCGGTGTGCTCGGCGCGGTGTCCCAGTTCCACGTTCGGAAGATCTTGAGCTTCCACATCATCAGCCAGATCGGGTACATGGTGATGGGTCTGGGATTGCTCGCTAGTCCGAACGAGGCGGCGCGCCGCCTCGGCCTCATTGCTGCAGCGTTCTACATCGTCCACCACATCGTGGTGAAGACGAATCTGTTTTTGATCAGCGGTGTGATTCGGCGCATGCGAGGAACCGAGGAGCTGAAGCAGACCGGGGGGCTGTTCCATGACGCACCGTGGCTCGCCGCGCTTTTTCTGGTGCCCGCGTTCAGCCTTGCAGGGATCCCGCCTCTTTCAGGCTTCTGGGCCAAGCTGGCGATGATCCGAGCCGGGCTCGAGGCCGGTCAGTGGCTGCTAGTCGCCGCCGCTATTGCCGCGGGGCTGCTGACGCTGCTCAGCATGATCAAGATCTGGAACGAGGCGTTCTGGAAACCACTTCCCGAAGAAGGCGCGCCGCCAGACGGCGGCCGCGCGCCGAGCCGATTCGGGCTCGCGGTCATGCTGGCGCCGATCGTGGTTCTCGCTGCGGTGACGATCGCTATCGGGCTATTCCCGCAGCCGCTTTTCGAAGCCGCGTCGCGCGCGGCCGACCAACTCCTCGACCCGGCAGCGTATCGTGCGGCTGTCGGCCTTGCCTCCACCGGAGGTGCGCCGTGATCGGGTTCCTGGCCAACGTGGTGCTGGCGTTCGTTTGGGCGCTTCTCATGGGCACCATCGACCTTTCGAACCTCATGGTCGGTTTTGTGCTGGGATACGCAGTCCTGTGGCTTGCGAAGCCTGTACTCGGCGACTCAGGCTACTTCCGTCGCGGGCCGAAGGCGATTCGATTCCTGGGGTTCTTCATGAAGGAGCTCGTCGTATCGAACCTGCTCGTGGCGCGAGAGGTACTCTCGCCCCGTCCGCGGCTCCGGCCTGGTGTCGTCGCGGTGCCGCTCGACGCCAAGACCGACGCGGAAATTACCCTTCTGGCGAACGTCGTGACGCTCACGCCGGGAACGCTCAGCCTCGACGTCTCGCCGGATCGCTCGACCCTGTACGTCCACGCGATGTTCCTAGAGAGTCCCGAGGCGTTGCGCAGAGACATCAAGGAAGGGTTTGAAAGACGCATCCTGGAGCTGCTGCGATGATGCTGGAGATTCCCGAGATCGGCTACGTGATGCTGGCACTCCTGGCCCTCGCCATGCTGCTCGCATTCGTGCGGCTGGCGCGGGGGCCCAGCCTGACCGACCGCGTCGTGGCGGTGGACCTCATCACGACGATCGGTGTTGCGATGAGCGCCCTGTACGCCATGCTTCACCACTCGCGGGTGTTCCTCGACGTTGCCATTCTGATCGCGCTCATCACGTTCGTCGGCACCATCGCATTCGCGCGCTACATCGAGGCGAAAGGGATGAAACGCGATGCTAGCTAACTACATCGCCTTCGTATTCGGGATCCTCGGGACCGGACTGATCTTGGTGGCCGGTATCGGCATCGTCCGGATGCCCGATCTGCCCACCCGCATGCACGCCTCGTCGAAGGCCGGCACCCTCGGTGCAATCCTGCTGCTTGTCGGAGTAGCGATCGCCTTCATGGACGCCGACGTCGTCTGGCGCGTCGTGTTGATCGTGTTATTCCTGTCTCTGACAGCCCCGGTCGCCGCCCACATGATCGCGCGGGCCGGCTACCGCAGCGGCGTACCGCTGGCCCGCGAGACCGTGATCGACGAATATCGCGAGGCGTGCGGGAGCCCTGAAGCGCAGCCGGACGATTGATCCGGACGGTCCGCAATTCACATCACTCTTCGCGCCGACCGTGGCCGCCTACTCCGTCTCGCCGGCCATGGAGCGGGCCGCGGAACCGATCCCCAGCATCGCCATGCCGGTGAAGAGCATATGTACGCCGAAGAGAATACCGATCGCCCAGGTTCCCGAGACAGGAAACTGGCGCCAGATCATGATTCCCAAAACCAGCGACACGAGGCCACCGAATAAGGCCCACCCCCACCCGATCATGGGCTTCACCTGAAAGGCGTAGATGATCTCGAAGATGCCTTCGATGAAGAAGTAGACCGCCAGCACCAGGGTAATCATCCCCAAGCCAAGCACTGGGTTTCCGAGCATATACAGGCCGGCAAGTATCGTCAGAAAGCCGACGAGGATTGCCCAGATACCGGACCCGAGAGACTGTGCCTTGAAAGCGAAGATCAGTCGAAAGATGCCGCCGACGAAGAGCATCGCGCCGACGTACATGGCGACGGCAAGGCCTGAGACAAACGGTGATCCGATCGCCAGGATGCCGAAGATCACCATCAGGATACCGAAGAACGTGAACATCCCGGCGCTCTTCTTGATTTCACCCGCCGCAGAGTTTGCTGCTGTGCTCATGTTCCCCTCCTCGAGGACCTATATGTGCCTGTGGAATTGGAGTTTTCGGTCTTCTACCCGGCCCTATTGGTAAACGAAGCCTCGCGATTTGTAAACCGGACGAGCGACGGCGACCTGCAGAGGGCCGCTTGCTGCCTATCGAGGCGATTCGCCCGTCGCAACCAGACGCTTGTATTCACGACCGATGATGAACGCCACGGCCATCCAGATGATCACCAGCACGATGTTGAACTTGGCAAATCCACTGGCACTCCAGACCAGAAATGAAGTCCCCAGGAACACGAGCAAGGCTGACAACACGTCACCAGCGCGGACGAAGAACGAGTCGATCACCTGCTTGCCCTTGTACTTCTGCTCGCGAGTACAGGGAAGAAAGAGCATGTTTCGGACCGTATTGTTCAAAGAGTAGTCAGTGGAGTTTTCTGCCGTTTTTGCCCAGCGGACGTAGGTCAGCACGGGATAGAACGCCAGCACCGTATACGCACCCAGCGCGGTAAACGGCAGGATCAGAATTGCGACCGGAACCCCCAAGTACTTGACGATCCTCGACACGAGGAAGAGCTGAATCAGCACCCCCGCAATGTTCACGACGGCGAAGAACTGTGAGTAGAACTGGCCGATGTATTCCTCGACCGTGAGTCCCCCTGCCTGCCCCGCAGCGACGGCATCCTGGGCAGCGTCGGAGACAATGCTCGACAGAATGTACTCCCCCGTCGTGTTCACCCAATTGGCAAGCATCATCAACACACCGATCAGGAGCAGATAGCGAACCCTGAATACCAGGCTGAAGGCGCCCTGTCCTCCGGCGTGAGGCCCTGAGTCCTCACTCGTCAGTACCTCGCCAACATCCTCCGCGCCACCGTCCGGCTGCCCCTCCGCAGACATCCCTACGCCTCCGCCCAGCTCACCCTCTTTCTTCTTGCGGTCGTATTCCTCAAGCGCCTTCTGGATGTCCTCCATTCGAAAAGCGCTGCTGGCGGTAAGCGTGGCGCTGCTCATCTCCTCCGGGAGGTGAGCCTCCGTCCGCAATCGTTCCTTCGTATCGATGAAGTTGGTGATCTGCAACTCGAGCACTAGCACTGCAGCGCCGATGAGCATCAACTGGTAGACGCCGAGAGGGGCGATGAGGCGCGCCGCGATCCCCGCACCCAACACGGCACCCACCGAAGCACCGAACCCGACGATCGGGAATAGCCGCTTGCCCTCATCCTCCGTATAGATATCGTTCGCGAAGGACCAAAACTGCGCCACGATCATCACGTTGAAGATGCCGATCCAGACGAAGAACACCATGCCGAGCGGCACTTGCAGCTGCGCGAGAGCGTAGAAAAGAACTAGGCACCCGGCAAAAAAACCGGTGACGATGTTGATCAGCCGACGACGGGGGAACCGGTCGGTGAGGGCGCTGTAGGCCTTGAGGACGAAGACTAGCACCAAGACCATGGCGGCCGACATGTAGCTCTTCATCTCCGGGGAGTACTCGCCCAGAATCAACGCCTCCCTTACCGGCTTGAGAATGTAGTAGGCGGTGAGGATGAGGAAGATGTTCAGCGCCATCAGGAGCGCTATCAGGCCTTCACCCGGGCGAATTTCGGTAAAAAGCCTGAGGAACTGCTCGAGTGAGTTGAGTCGTGACTTGGCGCTCATCTCAGAATCCCGTCGGGGGAAAAGGCAGATCCACGGGCCTCATCGCGGGCCAGACTACAATGATCCACCGGGTGGAACCACCGACGACTCGGCACAGCAGCAACTGTCCCGTGCCGCCTCCTGTCAGTAGAGAACGGCGCCTTCCCCGCGGGCGTCGATGAGATCCTGAATGTGCGCCACGACCGCATCGCGCCGCCCCAGAAGAGATGAGATCTGGTACCTGGAGAGCTGGTTGCCCGTATGCTCCCTGATCGTGCCTTCATCCAGCGCCTTCAACTTTTCCCACAGATCACGCCTGCAATAGAACACCCTATCCATGAACCTGAGCTCGGGACCAGTCTGGAAGGCTCGAGAGTGATCGATCATCCAGAGCTTCCAGTCCGCATCGATCAGAATGTCTCCCCGGTTTCTGTCCACGTTCCCGATCAGATCGTCGAAAACATGCATCGTCTGGACCTGACGCATCCAAGCCAAGCGTTCCGGGGGCTGCATTCCCCGGTCGTGGCGTTCG
>CALAKE010000668.1 GCA_937922775.1 uncultured bacterium
CAGTCGAGGGCGAGGTAGCACGTGACAACCTGATCAGGCGAGGAACGCCGGGCGACAAGATCCTCATCACCGGGCAACCACGGTTCGACTTCATCGTGGACCTCGAGGAGGAAACCCAGCGCGACCTCACGCTCGCGGCGCTCGGGTTGGACTCACGTCAGAAGACCGTACTCGTCGCTTCGCAGTATGCGGGGATCTACTTTCGTGCCACGGACAAGCGCCGGATGTTCAAGGCGATCTACTCGGGTTTGGCGGAGGTCAAGGACATCCAGGTTGTCGTCAAGCTACACCCGGACGACTCAGATGGCTCGATCGAGAGGGATCTCGCCGAGGCTGCGGGTCTGTCGCGATGCGAAGTCGTCGAGGGTGGCAACATCGTGGACTACCTACTGGCCTCGGACCTCGTCATCGTGTTCTTCTCTACTGTGGGGCACGAGGCGATTCTCCTCGGCAGACCCCTAATCCAGATACCGGCGGGAAGCAGTGAAGGTGCGATCATTCCATTCACTGAGGAAGGGGGCGCCCTGGACGGTGCCGACCTTGCTTCATTGCCCAATTTGGTGCAGGCGGCCCTGTTCGACGCGCGCACCAGAGAGGGACTCAGCCGGGGCCGAGACGCGTACGTCCGAAGGCACGTCCACGCTCTCGACGGTCGCTCCGCTGAGAGGGTTGCGGAGCTAGTCGTACGAGCAGCCGATCGCGAGAAGGAGTAGCCGACCATGGCCTATCGCGCAGCGATCGTAGGGTGCGGGCAGATCGGTTCGATGCTCGACGACGACCCCCTGCGCACGGAAATCTGGACGCACGCGGGCGCCTACGCCGCATCGAATAAAGCGGAGCTGGTTGCAGCCTCTGATCTCGACTCTGCTCGCCTCGCCCAGTGCGGTGACCGCTGGGGCGTGAGAGCTCTCTATGCCGACTACCGAGAAATGTTCGCTGCGGAAAGCCTCGACCTCGTGAGCGTCTGTACACCACCCTCCGGCCATTCAGAGGTTGTGCTCGCAGCTATCGAAGCAGGTGTGAGGGGAGTGTTTTGCGAGAAGCCTTTGGCCACCTCCCTCAGTGACGCCGACGCGATGATTGATGCTGCCAAGAGCCGTGACATTGCTCTGCAGGTGAACCACACGCGACGCTGGGACCACGTCTACGAAGACGCTCGTCGGCGAGTTCGGGAGGGCGACCTGGGGGAGCTTTGGAGCATGGTCGGCTACGGCGACACCGCGCTGTTCACGAACGCTATTCACCTCCTGGACATGGTGCGCTACCTGGCCGGCGAGGTTCGCGAGGTTCATGCCCATCTGCAACCCACGAACATCCGCATGGTGGACGGCTGTCCAGATCCTGGCGCCATGACCATGCTGGTTCTGGAGTCGGGAGCGATGGCGTTCATCCGGAGTTGGGCGCATGACAGCCGGTACCATCAGTTCGAGGTCGACCTCTGGGGTGAAGAAGGTCGCCTCCGGGTCTGCAACGACGGACGCGCCTCGACGTTCCAGGCATACGAGCCAAGCGCTCAATACACTGGCTATTTCGAGCTGTCGGACGAGGCTTCATCAATTGACATCGAAGAATCGAGGGGAAGAATGCTGCGGGCCGTGGACGAGCTGATCGACGGGTTCGAGACCGGCGCAGCCCTGCGCTGCAGCGGTGAGGATGGACGGGCGGCCATGGAGTTGATTTTCGCGATGCACGCTTCATCCAGAAGCGGCCGTCCTGTCAGTCTCCCATTGCGGGAGCGCACGTGGCGCTGGAGCACAGAAGGGGTCAACTCATGAGCTCGAGTCTCGCCCTGTTGGGGGGAGAGCCTGTTCGGCGTGAGCCGTTCCCGCCGTTCCCGATCATCGAGGAAGAGGAGTTCGACGCCGTCCTCGAGGTCCTGCGGAGCCGGCAGCTCTCCACGTTTCACTCCAGCTTTCTGGGAGGGCGCAAGGTCCGTCAGTTCGAGGATGAGTTCGCACGAGCGACCGGAGCCGGGTACGGAGTTGCGTGCAACTCGGGCACCGCGGCACTCCATATGACACTCGCGGCGATCGGGCTGGAGCCCGGTGACGAGGTTATCGTGCCGCCGTATACCTTCACCGCCACTGCATCTGCAGTGTTGATGGCCGGAGGCGTGCCTGTCTTCGCCGATGTCCGAGATACCGATTTCAATATCGACCCCGCGGAGGTCGAGAAGGCAATTACCGAACGCACGAGAGCGGTCATCCCGGTTCATCTGTTCGGCGCTCCTGCCGCGATGGACGAGCTGCTCGAACTGGCGGGTGCTCATTCCCTGAGGGTCATCGAGGACTGCGCGCAAGCCCCCGCTGCGGAGCTCGACGGCAGGAAGGTCGGCACCATGGGAGACCTGGCGACCTTCAGCTTTCAGGAAACCAAGAACATGATGACGGGCGAGGGAGGGATGGTGCTCACCGATGACCTCGACCTGGCCGAACGATGCCGTGCTGTGCGCAACCACGGCGAAGTCCTTGCCTGGGGAGAACGCCGGGACTATCGATCAGCCCTGCTCGGCTGGAACTACAGAATGACCGAGATTGAGGCGGCATTGGGGATCTGCCAGCTCGCCAGGCTCGGAGGGTTCAATCAAGCGAGGATCGAGAACGCCGCCTACCTGACCCGGCAGCTCGATCAGGCAAGAGGGCTGGCCCTCCCCTCCCCTCGCTCTGAGGATGTGCATGTCTTCCACATTTACGCGTTTCGCTTCCTCGAAAGCGAAGTCGGCATCTCTCGGGCGGGCTTCCTGCGCGCTCTCGAAGCGGAAGGCATCCCTGCGTCCGGGGGATATCCGAGACCGCTCTACGAGAACCCGGTGTTCGAGCGTGCCGGCGGTCGCCACCTGCCCTGCCCGGTCTCGGAACGGCTGTGCGCCGCGGAGGCGGTGTGGCTGGCTCAAGTGCGTCCGCCGGCCGGGATCGCCGAGATGGACGATATCGTCAGCGCCATTCTCAAGGTCCTCGACCAACGCGAGGTCTTGCGGGAGTGGGAGCTCCGCAGCGATAGCGATGCTCAAGATGACTAGTCTCCAGGACAGCAGCTGAAGGATGGTGAGAAATGCCAGCTAGGGAGGGGCATGTGGTCGCCATCATCCATGCCCGCGGCGGGTCGCAGCGCATCCCGCTCAAGAACATCGCCGAGGTCGGTGGACGACCGCTCGTTGCATGGATGATCGAGGCGGCAAAAAAGAGCCGTCGGATCGAGCGCGTGATTGTCTCGACGGATCACGACGGTATCGCTCGCGCCGCGATTGAATCCGGAGCCGAGGTTCCGTTTCAGCGTCCAGAGGAGTTATCGACCGACTGCCCGTCGGAGTGGGTCACTCAGCACGCCGTTCGATTCCTGGAAGACGAGGGATACCCTGTCTCTGTGCCCGTGACGCTGCAACCGACGACCCCATTTTGCGCCCCCGAGGACATCGATGCCTGCGTCGATCTGCTGCTCGAGACGGGGGCCGACACGGTGATCACATTCCGGGCCGTGCACGAGCGGCCCGAGTGGATGTACACCCTCGAAAACGGGCGAGCGGCAAAGTTCTTGCCCGGCACCTACGGCGGCGATTCCGGAATCTCTCAGAAGCTGCCACCGATGTTCATCCCCAACGGCGCTGTCTACGCGACGAGCTACGAGTGCTTGATGGAAAGCGGTCTGATCATCGGCGAAAACGTCTACGGCGTTGTGGTCCCGGACGACCGATCACTGGATATCGATGAGCCGATCGATCTCGAGGTGGCGAACGTTCTGGCCGCTCGCCTCGCGACTCCGCCCTCCAAATGAGTGAGCCCGCCCGTCCTGAGCCGCAGTCTTCGACATCCCCCGGCGCATGGGACGAGTTCTGGAGCGGTAAGGAACTCGTAGTCATCGAAGCAGACGAAACTCACTGGCGCAGCGTGATGTGGCATCGCGCCTTTCATTTCTGGGAAGAGCGCTTTGCGGCCGCACCCGGAAACCGGCTTCTGGAGTGCGGAGCCGGAAGTGCCCAGACCTCTCTGTACCTTGCCGGACGGGGATTCGATTGCACGATGTTGGACAACTCCGCGCCCGGCACGACGATGGGGCGGCGAAACTTCCGTCGCGTCGGGCGCGAGGGCAAGTACCTCGTGGGTGACATGTGCTCTCTCCCCTTCGACGATGGGTCGTTCGACATCGTCTTCAGCGACGGCGTTTTGGAGCATTTCGAATCGATTGAGAGACCGATCAAGGAGATGGTGAGGATCCTCAAGCCCGGTGGCGTCTTCGCTGCCGAGGTCGTGCCACAGAAGCTCTCGTGCCAGACGCTCGGCAATGTCGAGATCTTTTGCGCCAGACTCGCCAAACGGATTCTCAGTCTTCAGCTCAGGCGAGCCGTGCCGGAAAGCCGTGCGAAATGGGATATCTACGAGAACTCCATTCCCCCGGGCGAGTATGTGCGACTACTGCGCCAGGAGGGGGTCGATGACGCCGAGGCGAGGGCGAGCTCGCCATTCCCGAACCTCTCTTTGCCGAAATCCATCGCACATCTCTACGGCAGAATCATGCTGCGCTCAAAGCGCCTTGCAGACAGGTTTGAGAATAGCCCTTCCCGCCTCGCCATCGCATGGAGTAGTACGTTTAGAGTCTACGGAGCGAAGAGAGCTTGAGCCTGGGTTGTTGGCTACTGGAGGAGGAGAGAATGATCCGCGAAGTGAGGATCGGAGATCACGCCGTCGGCGGCGACAATCCAGTGTACGTGATCGCCGAGGCGGGGATCAATCATGATGGGGACATGCGCAAGGCCCTCGATCTGGTGGCGGCTGCCGCCCAGGCCGGCGCGACCGCGGTGAAATTCCAGACTCACCTGCCGGAGAAGGAAATGCTGCGGGAGAGCGAAACCGCCGCCTATGTCGGGGAACCGCTGTTTGACCTACTCAAGCGCGTTGAGCTGACGAGCGAGCAGCATCTGGAGCTGAACAGCTGCGCCAGGCGTCTTGGTATCTGCTTCCTTTCCACGCCGTTCAGCCGCGAGGCAGCCGATCTGCTCGATGGCGTAGGCGTGCCCGCCTTCAAGATCGGATCCGGTGAGATGACGAATCATCCTCTCCTTCGTCATGTAGCGGAGAAGGGCAAGCCGATGATTCTCTCCACCGGGATGAGCACTCTCCAGGAGGTTGAAGACTCCGTCGCGGTGGTCAGAGCAATCAACTCCGACCTGGTGCTCATGCAGTGCACATCGACCTACCCCTCTCGGTATGAGGACATCAACCTCCACGTACTGCAGACCTACCGAGATCGATTCGGCATCCCCGTCGGGCTTTCGGATCATTCCGAGGGCATCTACACCTGCCTGGCGGCGGTCGCGCTCGGCGCGTCGGTGCTCGAGAAGCACTTCACTCTCGACCGCAACTGGCCTGGCCCGGATCAGAAAGCATCGATCGAGCCGAACGAGCTCAAAGAGTTGGTGCGGGGGGCGCGGGCGGTCAAGGCGGCGCTCGGTGACCGTAAGGAGGTCATCGCAGATGAAATAGCCGTCCGGCGCATGGCCCGGGAAAGTGTGGTGGCGCTCGTCGACATGGATCCCGGCACGATCATCTCCAGTGACATGGTCTGGGTGAAGAGGCCGGGAACTGGAATCCCTGCTCGCGAGATGGGAAACGTCATCGGTAAGCGAGTGAAGCGCTCTGTGGCAGCGGATTCCCTGCTCTCATGGGAAGACATGGAGTAAGCGATGAGAAAAGTCTGCGTGGTGTCCGGCAACCGTTCCGACTATGCCCGCCTGAAGGCGGTGCTGAATGCGATTCAGGAGCGACAGGATCTGGAGCTGGACCTGATTGTCATCGGATCGCACCTGCTTCCTGACTTCGGCACCACGATCGAGCAGATTCGTAGCGACGGATACTCCGTGTTCGCAACGTCCAGGACCATCATCGAGGGTGAGGATCCGGCCTCGATGACGAAGTCGATCGGATTGGGCGTGATGGAGCTGACGACTCTGTTCGACACCGTGTCGCCGAACATCGTTTTGATCTCGGGCGACCGATTCGAGATATTCTCGGCGGCGATCGCTGCCGCCGCTATGAACCTGCACCTCGCGCATTTGCAGGGTGGCGAGGTCTCTGGAACCTTCGATGAGTCGATTCGTCATTCGATCACGAAGATGGCGCACCTCCATTTTCCCGCTACGGTCGGCGCCCGGGAGCGGATCGTTCGACTGGGCGAGATGCCCGAGAACGTCCACCTAGTGGGCTGTCCTTCGATCGACCTGGTAGACAGTATTCCCGAGGCCGATCGCGAAACCGTCTGCCACCGGTACGACCTAGACCCGAGCGAGCCCTACGTGATCGTGATCCAGCACCCGGTCACGACGGAATTCCGAGAGGCCGGCAACCAGGTGCTAGAGACGCTGGAGGCCGTCGAGGAGATGGGCCTGTCTGGGCTCATGCTCTACCCCAACGTGGATGCCGGTTCAGAACGCATCGTCCGCACCATTCGCGGGATGGAGGAGGCGGGCAAATTGCGGCGCCTCCACAAATACAAGCACATCCCGGTGGAGGAGTTCGTTCCGCTCATGCGCCATGCGGCAGTGTTTATAGGCAACTCGAGCGCGGCGATACGCGAGGGAAGCTACCTCGGGAGTCCCGCGGTCGACATAGGGACTCGACAGAATCGGCGCGAGCGCGGTGCCAACGTGCTGAATGTCGCCCACGATAGGAACCTGATCAGGGAGGCGATCGAGCTCCAAATGGATCACGGGGCCTACCCTTCGGATCCGCTGTATGGAAACGGTCAAGCGGGTCACGGCGTTGCTGAGATTCTCGCCACGGCCGAGCTCGGACCTGTTCAGAAGACCCTTAGCTACTGATCGCTCATGACCGCCCCCGACGCAGCCAGCCAAGGGTTTCGGCACAGGCTCGTCAGCGACATCCGCAACTATCTGGGTCGGAGCATGGCCGCTCAGGTCATCGCACTGGGTGCCGGACTCGTGGTTGCCCGCGTGCTCGGACCAACCGACTACGGGCTCTGGAGCGGGCTGCAGCTCATCTCCATCTACTGCGCCTACGCAACCCTGGGGATGTTGGTGGCGCTCAACCGAGAGATCCCGATCTGGCGGGGGCGTGGCGACAGCGCCAAGGTCGACCGCATGCGCGACGCGAGCCTCGGGGCAACCCTGGTCTTGGTTGCCTTGATCAGCGCAGGCTTGGTCGGCTACAGCCTCTGGCGAAGTCAGCAGCTCGACCGCGACCTGTTGGTGGGCATTCTCTTCATGGCTGCGATCGTCGGCTTCCAGCAGTTGCTCGCCTTCTTCGACGTGCTGTTCCGATCTACCAACGAGTTCACTACGGTGGGGCGCCTGCGCCTCTATCGCACCGTGATCGAAATGAGCTCGGCCATCGTGCTGGTGATCCTTTTCGGTTTCGTCGGCCGCATGCTCGCTGCGGCACTGGCGCTGTTCTTGATGGTTCTGTACGCGGCGAGACGGAATCAGCAGCCGATTCATCCCCGTATCGACGTTCCCGAGGTGGGGCGATTGGTGGCTCTCGGCCTGCCGCTAATGGCCGTCGACATCACCTACGGCCTCCTCACGAGCGTGGATCGACTGCTGATCCTCGAACATCTCGATCGCACAGCGCTGGGATACTACGGTGTCGGCCTCATGGCGGTGCGCTTCCTGTACATCCTCCCTCGCGTGGTCTGGGAAACCATGTATCCACGCTTCGGCGAGCGATATGGAGAGACCGGATCCGCCGCTGCCCTGGAGCGACTTCTCCTGACACCTCTGTCCGCACTTGCCCTTCTCACGGCAATACTCCTGGGAGCCGTTGTCGTTGCCCTGCCGATCGGCGTTGCGGTGGCTCTGCCTGACTATCTAGAGGGCCTTGGGGCTGCGCGCATCTTGGTGTGCGGATCGTTCTTCCTCGGTCTGCTGGCAGGACCGGGAAACTTCATACACACCATCTCCAAGCGACAGGCGCCGTTAATCCTGGCCTACGGTGTCGGACTCGGCCTGACGATCGTCCTCATCCGTGGTGCGCTCTTGGGTGGATACGGGATTACCGGAGCGGCGTGGGCAACTGTCGCTTCCTACGCAATTGTCGCTACCGTCGTGCTGGTGTACGTCTTTTCGTTCTTCTTCACACCAATGCAAGCGATCGCCCGCCTTCTGCGCCTGTACTCGCCTTTCATGGCGATCATCAGCGTCGTGACCGTGTCAGAGTACGCGTACCCGACACCCACCGATCTCAGCGTCGCGGCGTTCGTCCTGGTAACGGTCAAGCTGTTCCTCTACGGAGGGGTGGCGGCTGTCATACTCCTCGCCACCCGGCAGCGCTGGGTCCCGTTCTTGCCCTTGGCACTGAGCCGCTCGGGTGAGGAAGCGACGGGCAGAAACAACGGGTCAAACCACCTCGGTGACAGCCGATGAGCCGTAAGGAGAGCTTCGCGCGGTACCTCGAGCTACGCGATAGGCGCTATGCGAGCTGGTTGGACCCCGTCACCGGAATGGCTGCCGATCGATACACGTCCGCAACGGACTGCCCCGTTTGTGAAACAAATGATTGGCGCCAGAGATTCCTGAAGCGGGGGTTTCACTGGGGCACCTGCCGGCGCTGCGGTGCGACCTACGTGAACCCCCGCCCGTCTCGTGAGGCGCGACGCCACGCCTATCTCGGGGAGGACGCCGACTTCTACTACCGGGAACTGGCGCTCGGCCAGCGAGGCTCGAATGGCTGGCAGAGGGAGTTGGCCCTGATCGAGCGCTACGTGAAACCGCCGGGTCGACTCCTCGATATTGCCTGCGGGCGTGGTGATTTTCTGGCGGTCGCCAGGAACGCCGGCTGGCAGGTCGAGGGGCTCGAGGTCAATCCGGTTGCTGCCGTCGCCGGGCGCAGTGAGCATGGAGTCACGATCACGCCCGTCGGTTTCGAGGAGGCCGATTTCGAGCCTGCGTCCTTCGAGGTCGTAACCATCTTCCAGACTCTCGACCAGCTCGCGGCGCCACTGCGGGTGCTGCGCCGAGCCCACCAGCTGCTTGTGCCTGGTGGCCTACTCGCAGTGACGGTTCCCAACATGCGGAGCTTCATCGTGTGGGCGGTCGGAGAGCATCATCGCCACTACACTCCCGAGAAGATGGTGAGCCTTACGCCCAGCACGTTACGACGGCTGTTGAAGATCAGCGGCTTCGTCCACATCGAGGGTTTGAGGACATTTGGGGAAGAAATCACCCTCTCCAATGTCAGAGACTTATGGCGCACTGGCTTTGAGGTCGATCTGTTCGAGTATCGAGTGGCTTCCGAGGAACGAGGGCACCCCTCTAGGCCCCTTCCCAGCCGTGAAGGGGAACGGCAGCAGAGCGCCCTCAAGAGTGCCCTACGCCCTCTGAACAACGCGCTCATCTGGATGACGAGGGTTCTCGGTCTGGGCTCCTACATGAGAGCGTATGCGCGAACCCCGCGCGGATGACGAAGACTGGAGTCGATGGCGAAGTGAGAGTTTGCATCGTTGCGCGAACGACACTCCACCATAGTGCCGGCGGAATGCAGGAAAGCCTCGCGGGCCTGGCCGAGGGTCTCGTCGATCAGGGGAAGGAGGTCGTGGTCATATCTTCCGCGACGCCATCTGGACCTCCCACGCGAGTGCACCGAGGTGTGGAGTTCCACTTCGTCGATGACACGACCCCTGAATCCTACGCGGATGACTTCTTCGAAAAGGTCTACGAGCAATTCAAGAGGCTGCATGAAGCCAACCCGTTCGATGTCGTCTTCAGCGAGAGCGTCGCGGCAGCAGGCCTCTGCGACAGGATATCCATTCCACTGGTAGCCAGGTTTCACGGTATTTGGATCGGCTGGCGACCTTCGGAGTCGCTCTACTTCCCTGAGGTATGGCAGACACTCAACGCACGGGAGCGCACTCTTGCGACTCGCCGCTTGCCCTCCACCTTCTACTACGGAAGTCGTTTGAGCCGATTGGCGCGACTCGTTTACGAAACCTCTCAGGCGATCGTTCTCGACAGCGAGTTCTCCCGTGCCCGCCTGCAGGATCGAATGCCTGGACTGGATCGCGACAAGATTCTGGTGGTGCCCCCGGCCGTCGATACCCATCGGTTTGCGCCCTCCGACAAGGCTGTTGCCCGAGACCGGTTGGGCATCGAGCGCCCGGCGCTGTTGTTCCTGAGCCGCATGACTATAGCGAAGGGGCCGAGGATAGCCGTTCAGGCAGTCGAAGCGCTCGACCCCGATCTATGTGAGTTGGTCATGGTCGGCTCTGGACGCGAGTCGGCATTCCTGCACCGATATGTGGCTTCAAAGAAGATCGACAACGTCCGGTTCGCCGGCCTCGTGTCCGCGCGGGACCTCGCCACGTACCTCAATGCGGCGGATCTGCTCGTCTATCCAGAGCTCTCGAGCCCGGCATTCGGGCTGGTCGGAGCGGAGGCGATGGCCTGTGGGACTCCGGTCATCGCCTCGGACGCCGGGGCGATTCCAGAGGTGATCGGGGACTGCGGCTATCTATTCCCACGAGGTGATGTCTCGCGTCTAGCGAGTTTGATTTCAGAGGTTCTTGTAGCCCCGCAGACTCTCACGGAAATGGGCCAACGCGGCAGACGTCGTGTCGAGGATTTGTTCAGCCACGAGAGAATGGTCGAGACGATGGTCGATACCCTCGAGAGGGTACGAGCCCTCGGCGGCGGCAAAGGATGACCGGTCTTGGCGAAGACTGAATCCAGCGGTGCAGGAAGAGATTCCGTCAGGTCCCTGCGGTTCTTTGTCTTGAGCTATCAATACGATCGCTGGCTAAGGGGCGACATGGGAGGATTCCGGAAAGCCTGGGAGTTGGCGGAAAACCTCCAAGCACTCGGCCATTCCGTGGTGGTTTTCGCCCCACGAACTGAAAGGGAGAAGGTCAGCGAGTCGGTGCCCGGTGTGCAGTTTCCATTGATCGACCTGCCGATCATCAGGCCATTGTGGGTGTACATCTGCCTATTGGTCTTGCCCCTCCTCCAGGCCCTCAGGTGGCGCCCCGACCTGCTCTACGCGCGCTCCATGGGCTCCATCGTCCCGGTCTTGGTGGCCAGGTTGTTGCGCGTTCCGTTGATCACGGAGGTCAACGGAGATTCCTACCATCATCACCTGAAGGCAGGAGCAGATGCCGGTAAGCTGGCCCGCATCCAGCGCACCGAACAACGACTGTACAGCGCTTCCGATCACCTCATCCCGATCACGCCAGGTCTCGCCAGAATGCTTCAAGACCGCTATGGCGTCTCGCCAGAGAAACTCACGATCGTTGAAAGCGGCACGAACCTGGAGCTCTTCCAGCCGATGCATGCGGCTGCCGCGCGGCGGCAAATCGGCCTCGAGCCAGGAATACCGCACATTGGATTCTTCGGCATCTTCCTGCCTCACCAGGGTGTCGAAACATTGATACGAGCTGCACCGCGGCTTGTCGGACAGTCTCCCGGCCTGCGTTTTCTCCTGGTGGGTGACGGCGTCATGCGCGACGACTGGGAGCGCGAGGTTGCCGCTCTCGGACTCAGCGGGAACTTCGTCTTCACCGGCCAGGTGCCATATCGAGAGGTAGCTGGCTACATCGGCGCGATGGACATCACCGTTGCTCCTTTCCGCGCCGACCGTGGTGAAGTCTCGCCTCTGAAGGTTTACGACGCGTTGGCGTGCGGCCGGCCCGCGCTGGTCAGCGAGATACCTCCACTTCGCGCCTTGATCGATGACTGCCCCGCTGTCATTGCGGTCCAACCGGAAAGCAGCGAAGCGCTCGCGGTAGCGGCCCTCGAGTTGCTTTCGGATCCCGATCGCTGTGAGCGGCTGGGGGAAGAAGGACGGCGATGGGTCGAGCTGCACGGCAGTTGGCGGGCACGTGCGCAGACCATCGCCGCGGCGAGCATCGAGTTGGTAGCGTAGCAATGGCTCTGGAACAAGGAGATGAATGGACCTACGTCGAGTAACGTCGGTTCGGGCGGGTTGAACCGATGAGCGGGGCAATCAGGGCACTGCAGGTCCTATCCGACGCCCAGCCGGGCGGCGGAATGACCCAGATGCTGCAGTTCGTCCGCTGGGCCGATCCTGAGCGCGTCGCATGGCAGTTCGCGGTTCCGGACGACGGTCCTCTACCCGACGCCTTGCGCGATCTCGGTGCGCGCGTACATACCTTGAGGATTGCAAGCCGCTTCGACGTCGGCGCCATCCGTAGCCTCACGAGGTTGTGTCGCGAGGAACAGCTTCAGGTTGTCCACAGCCACAACGTGAGGGCCAATGTTCACACCCGTATCAGCGCCGTCCGCGCGGGCGTTCCCGTGCGCGTATCGACAATCCACAACTCCGTGTTTGCGTACGATGTGTCGCCCGCCAAGCAGCGCCTGTACGCAGCGGCGGAGCGCAGGACGGCGACCTGGGCGACCAGAATCATCGCCGTGTCCGACGGCATCGCCACCGAGCTGATCCAGCGGTACGGTATCGATCCCGAGAAGGTGACGATCATTCCCAACGGCATCGATCCCGAGCGGCTTCAGCCGATTCGCAATCCTGACGCAATGCGCGAGGACCTCGGGATCGGCAGTTCCGTACCCTTGATCCTGCAGGTCGGACGGCTGACGTCTCAAAAGGGATACGACCTTCTCATTCGAGCCATGCCACGGGTACGAGAGCAACACCCCGATGTTCAACTCCTGTGCGTCGGGGAAGGCCCGGACCGACCTCAACTGGAGGCTCTCGCCGCGAACCACAGAGTCTCCGACTGCGTTCACTTCGTCGGGCATCGTGAGGACGTACCGGACTGGCTGGACGCGGCGGACCTCGTTGCCCTGGCGTCACGATCGGAGGGGATGCCGTACACCCTTCTGGAGGCCATGGCGTTGGGAAATGCGGTCGTGGCCACGCGGATTGGTGGAATCGCCGATGTTGTCGAGGACGGGACGACCGGTGTGCTGGTACCCCCCGAGAACGCGCCAGCCTTGGCAGACGCCATCATCAATCTACTGGCTGAACCACGGAGCCGAGAGCGCATCGGCGAAGCCGCCCGCACCGAGATCCTGCAAAGCTACACTGCGGAAGCCACAGCCCGTGCGGTGGTCGATCTCTATGAGGACCTGGTAGTCAACGCTCGCGACTCCGGGACGATCTCATGACTCTGCTGACTATCTCTGATTTCCTCTCCCTGGACCGCTCAGGCGGTCTCGGCAGGGTCGCATGGGAAAGTGCGAAGGCACTCTCGAGACTGGGGCACGATTCGATCGTGGTCGAGCCCAGAGAGGGAACCCCATCCGAAGGCGAAGTGATTGCGGGTGTCACGGCATTTCGATCCAGCCGTGCACCTCACCTACGGACCTCTGATTTCCTGCACACCCGGACCAACCTCATTGACGAGCTGATCGAGAAATTCGAGCCGTCAGCGGTAATCACCCACGGTCCCTTGAGTGGCTGGACGTGGGCCCGGTGCAGCCGTCGGGCCAACCTGCCGAGCTTGACGGTGTTCCACTCCGCATGGGGCGATGAGTACAGAGTGGAGCATGAGTCTGCCCAGGGCAGGGTCGGCGGCTGGTTGCGCGATCGTGCGGAGCGGCGTGTCATTCGTCGAGCCAGCAAATACCTGACCCTCAGCGCGTTCATGGCAGCTCGACTCGCCGAGCTGCACAGGGTCCCCCGGGCGGAGATCCACACGGTCCCCGGGGGAGTCGACCTCGAGCATTTCTCCCCTGGAGAAGCCAAGAGTCGGATCAGGAAGCGCCTGGGATGGAAGCTAGGGGTCCCGACGCTGATCTCTGTCAGGAATATGCGCCCTCGGATGGGGCTCGGCAATCTGCTCGAAGCGGTCGCACAGGTGCTGCCCCGCGTACCCGACCTGCGTCTCGTTTTGATCGGCCATGGCCCCCTGCGGGAGGAGCTGCACAGGTCATGCCGGAAGCTCGGCCTTGCAAACGTCGTAGACTTCGCAGGCTTTGTCGAGGACGCGGACCTACCCGACATGTACCGAGCGGCCGATCTCGCGGTCGTGCCTACGGCGGCCCTCGAGGGCTTCGGTTTGGTGATTCTGGAGGCCCTCGCCTGCGGCACCCCCGTCATGGCGACCCCCGTGGGAGGAATCCCCGAGATCCTCACGGGCCTCGATCGCCAGCTGATGAGCAACGATGTCGGCGCTACGGACCTCGCGCAGACTTTGCTGGCCTGGCTCTCAGACGAGCAACGACTCGCCGGAGTAGCGGCTCGCAGTCGCTCCTACGTCGAGTCACGGTTCACATGGCACCGCTTCGCGGCCGGGATGATCGAGGCCCTCCGCAATGAACGATAGAAGGCTCGGCGACGAACAGGGCCCGGGGAGAGGAATCTGCCCGGTCTGTGAAGGAGACGACCTGTGTGAGCTGTCGGTGCGCAGGTCGCCGCCGTTGCTGAGGTGTCAGTCCTGTCATTTGGCCTTCCGTGCTGAGCCGGTCTACGACATCGTCGACCACAGGATGGGCGACGATGAGCTGGAACGGCTGGGCGCGGGGCGTCTGCCGCTGTACATGGCAGCGCTGGAAAACCTGCAAGCGCGACTACAAATGGGGACACTACTCGACGTAGGTTGCGGCAACGGGCTCTTCGCGCGATGGATGAGCCAACAGGGCTGGCAAGTGACCGCTCTGGATAGCAGCGGCCACCTCTGTCACCATGCGCGCGGGTCCGACACCCGCAACGTCGTGAGGGGTCTCGCCCAGGACTTGCCGTTCTCCTCCCACCGGTTCGATGTCGTAACCCTATGGGATGTCATTGATCATCTGGAGAAACCGATCCCTGCGCTGATTGAAGCC
>CALAKE010000669.1 GCA_937922775.1 uncultured bacterium
GTGGTGGAACTGTCTTCGATATCGATGCGAACGAAGTTGTCGAGCTCGACCGCCTTGGAAAGAATGACGCGAAGGTTCTCGCCAACAAGGTCATCGCTGATCGCCTGGCCGAGCTGGCTGAGCTTCATCGACACGGAGGCCCCCACCTCGGTATCCGCGATGGTAGCGAGCATCTCGCAGTAGATCCGTGCCGCGGTTCGCGTCGCCGCCTCATCGGTGACGCTCTCGCCGAGATAGTCAAGGGTCGTGTAGAGGTCCTTCCCGTTGAGCTCGCGCACGGCGTCTAGCGCCTCTTCCAGTCGCTCCCCGGCAATGAAGCGTCGGGCAAAGCCCCATTTCATGCCGTGGCGGCTGACCCATCCGGTGAAGCGTGGACTGTCTGCGAGTGCGTAGATAATCCGTCTGGCGGGCATGGTGGACGTATCCCCCCCAATGGTTCGGGTCACCTGTTGCTGGGCGCGAATCACCAGTGCGAATGAGGCGCCTCAGGGCGACTTTACCATAGCGCAGGCCGTCACCCACTCAGGTGAGCCTGGACTATCCAGGCGGGTCTGGGACGACCAGAAGAAAGGGCGCGCCCTCTAGGTGAATCCGGGCTATGATCCCGCGATGCTCTACCGCCCTTCCCAACGCGCCATGGTCACGGCTGCCGTAATGGCCGGGATGTTTCTGTCGGCAATCGACACGACAGCCGTGGCCACCGCCATGCCGCGAATCGTCGCGAGCCTGGGCGGTCTGACACTCTATTCCTGGGTGTTTTCGATCTACATGCTCGCATCCACAGCCACGGTGCCTCTGTTCGGGTACCTCTCGGATCTGTACGGGCGTAAGCGCCTTTATCTGCTGGGTGTGTTCCTGTTCGTAGGCGGCTCGGTGCTGTGCTCAGCCAGCACCAACATGGGCCAGCTCATCGTCTTCCGGGGCATCCAGGGAATCGGTGCCGGAGCCCTGATGCCAATCACATACGCGATCGTTGGAGACATCTACGACCTCGAGGAGCGCGCCAAGATGCAGGCCCTCTTCTCAGGCGTTTGGGGAGTCTCCAGCGTCGTCGGGCCACTGGTTGGCGGGTTGATCACCGACCTCTGGAGTTGGCGTGCGATCTTCTTCATGAATCTCCCTATCGGAGTGGTCGCCGCGGGGCTGATCATCGTGTACTTGAAAGAAAACGTGCCTGGGGAAGACGATGGCGGCGTAGACGTGCTCGCCTTGGCCAGCCTCACCGCGGGTGTGGCGGCACTCCTAGTCGGACTCCAACAAGGGGGGCGTACCCATGCGTGGCTCTCCCCGCAGATCATCGGCCTCTTGATGTTCAGTGCTGCGGGCATTGCTGTCTTCTTGCTGCGCGACCTCAGGAGCGACCGGCCGGTACTGCACCCCTCCCTGATGTCTGACCGCATCTTTCAAGTCGCGAGCGGATCTGGCGTGTTCGGCGGTGCGGCGCTATTCGGCTTGGCTGCCTATGTACCCCTCTACGTGCAGGGAGTGCACGCCGGTAGCGCCACGCTTTCCGGAGCCAGCCTCACTCCCATGACCTTCGGCTGGGTCGGCGGAAGCATCGTCGCAGGCCGGCTGCTGCTGCGAGTCGGCTACCGGCCCACTGCAACCGCGGGGCTCGCGGCCTTCATCGTCGGCGCGTTGATGATCGCCGGGGCCGCCGCCTCACCTTCACTGGCGACGCTCATGGCAGGAATGGCGGTGAGCGGCGTCGGGCTCGGGCTCTCCATGACCTGCTTTCTGATTGCCGTACAGAACAGCGCACCACCAGGCCTCATGGGAACAGCCACGGCCTCAGTGCCTTTCACGCGGAGCATCGGCGGCGCGGTCGGCGTTGCAGCCATGGGAGCGGTGCTTCTGCATTCTCTGGGAGCCGAGGGGCTGGCGCTGAGCTCCAGTGGTTCGGCTGGCATCGCCGGTCCGTTGTCAGCCGCCATGTTCAAGGCGTTCTTGCTCGCCGCCGCCTTTGCGGCCGCGTCGTTCGCGATTGGTATCTGGCTGCCCGGTGGCAAGGCCCAGGATCTGGCGCGGCGCTGATGAGCCTGGCAGGTCCGCATTCTTCACGACTCTTCGTCGGAAGGAGGCTGAGACCAGGAAGGAACGGTGGCTAGTTGGACCAGGGCTCCTCGGAGGCGGCCCAGCGGTCCAGCGCGTCGGTGTCGAGGAGGTGGATGCGCCGGCCCACGATATCGATCGGGCCCGCTCGCCGGAGCTCGTTCAGCAGGGTGCTGGCCGTCTCGCGCGTGGTGCCGATCCATTCCGCCAGATCAGCCTGCGTCAGCCGGGCATTGATCACCAAGCGGCCGTTACCGCGGACGCTGAGGGTGCGGCTGAGCTCGAGGAGCCCTTCGGCCAGTCGCTGGTGAACTCGCTTCGTGGTAAGTGCCGAGACCTTCTTCTCCTGCGCACTTAGTCTCTCGCTGAGGTAGCGAGCCAACCCCATCACGATCTCGCAGTGCGAGCAGAGCAACCGCACCATCGGCCCCTTGGGGAACGCTGCGAGGAATGCATCCTCGAGGATGAGTGCGTCTTCTCGATACTCGTCATCACCCAGCAGAGCGCGCGCACCGATGATATGACCGGGACCGAGAAAATCAGTAACCATGAGGCGACCGGAAGGCATGACGCGGCTTAGTTTCACAGCACCATCGAGCACCGCATACACCGTGGTTGCCACATCGCCCTGCCGGCACAGATACTCGCCCCGATCAGCCCATTGTGCCGACGACAGCACAGCGAGGTTGTTGAGGTCGTCGATGGAAAGGTCTTGGAGAGCCGAGCACCTGCGTAGAAGTTGTGGTTTTACACTCATCTCATGAGTCTCGCCATGTTACTGGAGCACCGCCGTGGGTAGCTGCTGTCGGAGCACCGCCTTGAGACGCGCTGCCGTGCGATCGAGTCCTTCGCCATCTGCCTGGACCTTTGCCAGCAGCAAGGCCCCCTCCAGGGTGGCCATGATGAAGCGTGCTTGCTCCGCGGGTCGGTCGGCGCCACCTTCGCTCAACACTTCAGCCAGACTAGAGCACCATCTATGGAAGACGGCTTCGAGACGTTCCCTGAACGCCTCGTCGAGGTCGCCCATCTCCAGCGCCATGCGTCCGAGCGGGCAGCCAAGGTAGCCGTTTTGACGCTGTGCTTCCACTGCGACGTCAATGAACCTCTCGAGCCGCGCCAAAGGCTCCGCGGGAGCCGACAGCGAGGGGAACACGACGAGGTCGAAAAATTCGTCGGCCCAAGCGTCGATCACGGCCAGGCCCAATGCCGTCTTCGATGGGAAGTAGTAGTAGAAGTTCCCCTTGCAGACATCAGCGGCGCGAACGATCTCGTCTACGCTCGAGCGGTGATATCCCTGCCGAGATATGATCTCGGCGGCTCGCTGAACGATCTGCTGACGTGTCTCCGTCAAGATTCTGCCCATGTATAGACTGACTGGTCGGTTTAGACATGCTCCCCTGCCGGTGGGTGCCCTGTCAAGAAGAGCACGGAGGCTTCGGCTATAATCCGGCGCATGCCGATTCTGCCACGACCATTCACCTCTGAGCTGAAAGTCCTGATCCTGGCCGGCAGCAATGAGCTGCCCTCGCCAAGAGAGGTGGAGATCCGCGCCCGGCGCGGTAAGGAGACCCCCCTCGAGGGCAAGGCGTTCCTGCAACTGCACGGTCGGCTCGTGATCGAATACGTTCTCGACTGGCTCCGTGAAGCAGGCCTCGAGAAGGTCTGGGTCCTGGCCCCGGCCGAGTGCCTGGCGTTGATCCCCGAACAACACAGCTTCATGCCGATCGAGCAGACGCCGGGGGCGTCGCTGGCAACCAATCTTCAAGAAGCCAAGGATGTCCTTTGTCCCGCGGACGGAGAGCCTACCCTGGTTGTCTTCGGCGACCATCCGCTGACCACGGCCCGGGCGCTACATGATTTTCTCTCCTTCTGTGGCACCCGTCTGCACGAGGCCGATTTCTTCCATGGGATGGCCACGACCGAGGCCTACGCTGCCTACTCGAAGTATTTCCGGCGTACGTCCGTGTGGATGCGAGAGGCCTCCGGCCGAGCCACGGGATTGAACCTGGTTGTCTCGTCGCGGGTGCATCGCGTCCCGGCGGCCGATCATATCTACTCGGTGAGAAAGCTCGAACGGTTGGGCCGGTTCTTCAGCATGCTGGGCCGTGAGATCTACCTGCTCGGAGGGTTGGCCCCGCACGCGGTTCTGGATTCGATTCGAATGTTCATCGCCAAGGACTTTGAAAAGGGCATACGCAGGGGTGGTCGGTTCGGCAGATTCTGCCAGCGCCGCGTAGAGGCCCTCAGGCGGCGCGTGCCGATGGCTCGTCTGGAGAGCTACGCCGCGCGTCTCTTCGACGCCGAGCGCGGCGTCCGCGTCGCTCCTCTGGCCCACGGAGGCACGGCGCTCGATGTCGACTTCGCCGAGGAGCTCGCCATCATCGAGGAAAACTGGGAAGACATGGTCGAGCTGACCCGGCAGCAGGACGCCGAGAGCTCAGCCAGAGATAAGCAGAGATCAGAACCCGCCTCAGCCTGAAGGAACCTCGAGCGGCTCACGATAGACCGTACGGTAGCCGAGAAGCTGGTCTTCAAGAATGAGCTCGAGCGTGTAGGTTCCCGCAGGTGCCTGCAACTCGATGCTGCGTTCGACGATTTCATCGGCGCGTGCCTCGAGATCCTCGATCGGGATTTCCACGGAGATGTGCTCGGATGTCTCCGTCACCGGCTCGTCGGAGGCATCCAAGAGGACGGCGCGCACAACCATCTCCGTCTGGAAGGTCCCCTCCACGGCGTGGAAGACGAGGGACCCCATCCGCCAGGAGAAAGACAGCGTGACAGTGGTCGGCCCCTCCTGCCCTGCCGCGAAATCGGCATCCCAACCAAAGGGAATCTGGGCGTCCGGAAACGCCACGGTGGCGCGCACCTCATCGATGGCGGCACGATAGTCGACAGGCCGGATCAGGGTTTCGGCGACGACGCCGCGCATGGCGATCTCCATGTCGGTCGGCATCTCCACGAAGGTACTTTGCCGCTCCATTTCCCGCCGCATCTCGTCGACGCCTCCAAACTCATCATTGGGTGGGAGTAGACGCCACCGACCATAGCGGAAAACGAACAGGAGGCTTTCGTTGGCCGGCCAGTCGGGAATGAGACGGTCGTAGCTCCACAGGATCGGCGGCCGGTCGGAAAAGCCCGGCCCCAGGCCCAGCTCACGCCGGGTCCGATCCGGGGGGCCCAAGACGAGCACTACCTGACCGAAGACGGTTTCCCAGCCCGGCGTGCCGTTGCCGAAGTTCTCGTTGGCATACTCGATGCGCTCCTCGAACTCCTGAAGAAACTCGTTTTCCGGCCCGCGCAGCCGAGGGTCACGTCGCTGCCAGAACAGGCGAATGAACTGCAGCCGCTCCTGCGTCGTATCGAGCTCCTCGAAGAAGCTCTGCTCCTCATCGGTGGAGATGAACTTCACGGGTCCATCCATCCACCGCAGCGTCCACGCCTCGAGCGTCTCGCCTTCAGCCGGACCCAAGGAGATCTCCTGCTGGGCAACAGCGCCTCCTGCCGCCAAGCCGATCACGGCCGCGGCACAAACAAGGGTACTGGTAGCTTGCGCCGCCCTTTTCGTCCAGCCCAGGGGCTTCGTCCTTTTCATCGTCAATCGCCTCCGGAATCGCACGTCAGACCTTCCGCACGATGACCATGCTGGCGTCGTCGTGCCACTGCTTGCTCGAGCAGAACCGTTCCACAGCCGCGAACACTTCTTCGACAATGACGGCAGCCGGTTGTTGGACATTATCGATGACCACCTGCGCGAGCCGCGTGATCCCGAACTCCTCTTCTTTGGAGTTGATAGCCTCCACGAGACCATCCGAATAGAACGCTAGCACGTCGCCGGTTCGCAGCGTGCGCTGTCGAGGCTCTCCTGGTGGGAGGGGTAACAATCCCAGCGGCGGCCCCGTCGACTCGAGCTTCTCGATCTTCCCTTCGGCCGCCATGAAATGGAGCGGATAGTGATGCCCGGCGTTGACGTACCAGATTTGCCCGTCGGAAACGTCGATCTGGGCGAAGACCATGGTCATGTACTGGTTCGGGGCAGACATCTCGAGTAGCACTTCACCCAACTGCGGCAGCAGCCTCGTCGATCTGCCACCGGCCTTCACCTGCGTGTGAATGGCGCTCTTTGCCATCGCCATGATCAGGCCGGCTGTCATACCGTGACCGGCAACGTCGCCGAACACGATTCCGAACCGATCGTCAGGCAGGATCAGGTAATCGAAGTAGTCGCCGCCCACCTCGGTCGCCGGTATCGACCGGTCGGCAATGTCGAGGCTGTGGATCGATGGTGGCTTGCCAGGCAAAAGAGCGAGTTGCATCTGGCGAGCGATCTCGAGCTCTCGTTTACGACGCTCGGACTCGACCATCTCGCGCATGAGACGGGCATGCTCCATGGCCAGGCCCACTTGGCTGGCGAATCCTGAAATGCTGTGGACCTCGGCTTGCGGGAATGCGTGCTCCTGATGGCGACCAGCGATCAGAAGAGCTCTGGATTCACCCTCTGGCGACAGCACGGGCACACTCACGGAGGAGCCACGAGCCGGCTCCCAGATGCGGCGGAGCGCACCGGGCTGGGCCTTGCTGTGGTCAGCAACGAGGAGAGGTCGCCGGTCACTGAACTGTTCGGCGACGGTTGCCCACGGCGATCTCGCGCTATGGCGATACAGGTGCTCGCCGTCGGCATCGATTCTGAGCAGGGAGAACACCGAACCATCGCCCTCTGTTGCGGGCTCGACCACAGCCACGACGTCCGGGCTGCTGATTCGATGCAACGACCGCAAGATCGCGTTGTGGAACTCCTGCGGGTTCAATGCCGTGCGCGCCGTGAGCCCGAAATCGTAAACGGCATCGAGCTCCTGTACCTTGCGCTCGTAAAGCGTGGCTCCCGACATCGCCTGCGCGGCGCGGACCAGCAACAGCACCACGTAGAGAAGGCAGAAGAAAGCCCCCGCTCGGGTATATTCGATCAGCATCGCCCATTGCGACTCTGACGTCATCGAGAAGATACTGGCCGCAGCGATGAGTGGAATCGTCGAGAGCACACCTCCCACGAGCACCGACACCCGCTGTCGACGGTCCAGGGTGATCAGCCAGCCCATGGGCGCCAGCAGCCCGAGGGTGATCCCCGCGAAGCCGAGCACGACCTCCGCGCCCCTGCCCAGCAGAGTGCAACCAATGATCATTGCGTAGGCAACCGCCAGAAGGACCGCACGGTAGCGGAAGCGAATCACCGCCAAATCGACGGCCACCAGGACGGCGACGCTGAGCGCCACCGCTCCCGTCGCGAGCAGCAGCGCCTCCAGCGGCTCGGAAAGCCCTTCTGGAACCGGCAGCAGGGAGGCCGTCTGGTTGTACAGCACCGAGAGCCACAACACCTGCACTGCCAGTGCGGCGGAGCGCAGCTTGCGATATTCCTCACCGGGGACGCGAACCTCACGCAGCCAGTACCAGATGAAGGTGACAGACAGTAACCCGGCGCTCGAAAGGCGAACGAGAAGAGCCGACCACTCCTCCGCGGCAAGAGTGGTTGCGGCAGCCGTCACGCAGGCGACGAGCAGTAGAATGTCCCAGGTCGAGCGCAAACTGTCTCCTCCTTTTCGCCGCATTCTACAGCGAGCAGGCCCTCCGTTGTCGGCGCGGATCGCCTTTGCTAGAATTTTCAGCGGTTGGCGGAGAGCTCGCGGGACATTCCCGACGAGAGTCCGAGCCAGCCGACCAGGGTGCTGATCTGTGCCCCGTCCTTTGACCTGCTGGAGCCCTTGAAGATGGTTGAGGTGGACCGTCTAACAAAATTCTACGGCAGCTTCGCTGCCATTCGTGACGTCTCGTTCACTGCGGAAACTGGCCAGATTCTCGGTTTCCTCGGCCCCAATGGCGCGGGGAAAACGACGACAATGCGGATCCTCACCGGCTATATGCCAGCGCACAGCGGAACGGCGCGAGTCGCTGGCTACGACGTGTTCGAGGAGTCTCGCGAGGCGCGCCAACGGACCGGCTACCTGCCGGAAAATCCTCCCCTGTACCTCGAGATGACGCCTACGAGCTATCTCGATTTCGTGGCCCGGATCAACGGCGTACCGAGAGGTCGGAGGCGTGAGGCCATAGCCGGTGCGTTGGAGGCGACCAAAACGCAGGACGTCTCTCGGCAGCCGATCAGCACCCTCTCCCGCGGCTACAAGCAGCGCGTCGCCATTGCGCAGGCTTTGGTTCACGACCCGGAGGTGCTGATCCTCGACGAGCCGACCATCGGCCTGGACCCGAAGCAGATCATCGAGATCCGCAATCTCATCAAGGGGCTGGCGCAAAACCGAACGGTCATTCTGTCGACGCATATCCTGCCGGAGGTCATGCAGATCTGCGACAAGGTGGTGATCATCGCCAACGGTCGCATCGTCGCCGAGGATCAGCTCGACTCACTGACAGCAACTGAGGATCTCGAGCAAGTGTTCCTGAGAGTGACGGCGGGTGAAGCTGTCGCCGAGCCGGAAAGTGAACCGGAGCCGGAGCTTGTGCCGGAGCTGGAGAGTGAGCCGGAGGAGGAGCTAGTGCCGGAACCGGAGCATGAGCCGGAGGAGGAGCAGCCATGACCAACATCTGGGCTGTGGCTTACAAGGAACTGCGTTCCTATTTCGTCTCGCCCATCGCCTACGTCGTGCTGGCGGGATTTCTGCTCCTCTGCGGGTGGTTCTTCTGGATCTATCTGGCGCAGTTTTCCCAGATGGTGCAGATCTACTCTCAGGTTCAACGCCCCGACCTGCTGGAGCAGTTCAACCTCAACGACATGGTCATGGCGCCGCTGCTACAGAACATGGTGGTGATTTTCCTGATCCTGCTGCCTCTCGTGACCATGCGTCTCTTCGCCGAAGAGCGCAGCCGGGGAACCGACGAGCTTCTGTTGACCTCTCCGGTCAGCACACTGGAGATCACCCTCGGCAAGTTCCTCGGAGCCGGCCTGTTCTTTCTCATCATGATGGGCTGCACGGTGGTCTATCCGGCGATCCTCACGTACTTCGGAGACCCTGAGATGGGACCCATACTCACCGGGTATCTCGGCGTCATTCTGATCGGACTCTCATTCCTGGCTCTAGGGCTGTTCACTTCTACCCTGACGGACAACCAGATTGTCGCAGCCGTTCTGTCATTCGTCGTGCTGCTGTTGTTTTTCGCCATCGGGTGGCCAGCCAACACGGTAGGCGAGACGACTGGCGCGGTGCTCCAGTACCTGTCGTTGACGGAGCACTATCAGGATCTGGTTCGCGGTCTGATCAATGGACCCGACCTGATCTACTACGTTAGCTTGATCGCCTTCGCGCTGTTCTTGACACAGCGCTCACTCGAGTCACTACGCTGGAGATAGGGGCAACGAGACGATGAACGCATACCGCTCATTCGGGCTCTTCGGCCTCGTCCTTCTGCTGTTCGGTCTGCTGGCGGGGGTGATCACCTCGAGTTGGACGTCTCGCTATGTGCTCGTGCACCTGATCTTCGGCGGGGCGTTGCTTGCCCTCTACCTGTTCACCCACATCGAGTCCTTGAAGGAGTCGGTGTCGGGTCGCAAGACCAAGTACGGCACCAATACGATCGTCTATACCGTTCTCACACTCGCCGTCTTGGGCTTCGTCAACTACATCGGATACCAGCACGCCTGGAGATACGACGCCACCGAGCAGGGTGTCTTTTCGGTAGCACCTCAGACACGGCAGATCCTAGAAGCCCTCGATCGTGACATCGAGGTGTTCGCCTTTTTCCGCGAGGCCGAGGGGACATATGCCCGCGACCTGCTGGAGAGCTTCACGAACATCTCGGAGCGCTTCACCTTCACGATGATCGATCCTGACCGGCGCCCAGAGCTGGCCCAGGAGATGGAGGTCACCCAATACGGCACGCTGGTGCTGACATCGGGCGAGGAGAGCACGAAGATCACGGAAGTCACCGAGGAGGGGCTGACCAACGCCCTTATCCGCTTCACGTCCGCAGACAGGAAGCGAGTCTACTTTGCCATCGGCCACGGCGAGCCGGATCTCGAGCAACGTGAGACTCCGAACGATTTCGGCCAACTCGAGGCCGCCCTCGACAACGAAGGTCTCGAGGTGGAGTCCCTTCTGCTTGCCAGTGTTCCCGACGTGCCGGACGACGCCGACGTGCTGATCATCACGGCGACTGAACGTCCGTTCCTCGAACCGGAGATTGCGGCTCTCGAGCGCTACCTCGATCGCGGCGGCCGAGCGCTCTTCATGATCGACCCGAGAGCGGGCGCTGAGCTGCTACCCCTGCTCGAGGCCCGGGGAGTTGAGGTCGGCGCCAACGTCGTTGTCGACCAAGTGATGCAACTTTTTGCAGGGCCGTCGCTCGGTGTGCAGCCTATCGTCAGCGACTACGGATTCCACCCGATCACCGAGGAGTTCGGTGAACGCACGATCTTCTTGCTGGCACGCACCGTGGACGCCGCGGAGGAGGTTCCAGAAGGAATCACCGTCACGCCGCTCGCCCGAACGAGCACCAACTCCTGGGCCGAGTCGGATATCGAACGCTTGTTCGGCGCCAATGAAGCGGTAATGGACGACGACGATCTGGCAGGGCCGGTGTCGATCGGGGTGGCCGTTACGCGGACCCCTGAGGCTCCGACCGATCCCGAGGGCCGAATCGTGGTCTTCGGCGACTCCGAGTGGGTCAACAACAGCAATCTCAGCCTCTACTACAACCAGGACCTGTTTCTGAATTCCGTAAGCTGGCTCGCTGGCGAGGCCGATCTCATCTCGATCCGGCCGCGGGGGACGAGGGCATCCCGCATAGTTCTGACCGAGTCGGAGAGTTGGTCCGTTTTCTATCTTTCGGTCCTACTTCTGCCCGAAATCGTTCTTCTGGCTGGGCTGTTTATCTGGTGGCGACGGCGACGCTAGCAAGCAGGGCAACGACATCGTGAAGCTTCGCAACACCGTTCTTATGGCGATCGTGCTCGTGATGCTGGCGGGCTTCGTGTACTTCTACGAAATCCGTGGCCGTGATGCACGAGAAGAAGCTGAGAGGGTCGAGGGTCTGCTGCTCGACTTCGACGTGGATCTCGTCGAGGGCGTCACGCTCGAGACGGGAGAGGGGCCGATTGAGGTCTCTCGCGACGAGGATGGATGGCGCATCGTGCAACCACATGCCCTCACGGCCGACGCGGCGGCTATCGACAGCCTTCTGAGCCAGTTGGCGTCCGCTCAGAAGGAGCGTCTGGTAGCTGAAGACGCCGAGGATCTGGCCCCCTTCGGGCTCGATGCTCCCCCGATTCTGGCTACTCTGCTCCTCGAGAGTGGTGAAACTCTGAGACTCCAGGTCGGGGGGGGTACCCCGGTCGGGTACAACGTCTACGTGATGCTCGACGACGAGCGCGATATCTACATGACCCCGGCGGCCCTCAAAGACAATCTGGACAAGTCACTGTTCGACCTGCGTGATAAGCGGGTTCTCACCTTCGAAGACAGCGAGGTCGAGGGCGTCGACATCGTTGCCGACAGCTATGAGGTTACCCTGCGGCGGGCGCCAGAGAGCGCCGACGCCAGCCCTGGAGAATGGCGGATTACGGCGCCCAGCGAAACACGCGCGGATACCGACGCAGTTTCGACCGCTCTGCGACGCTTGCGATCAGATCGAGCAGCCGCGTTCGTGGCGGAGCAGCCCAGCACTGAGGAGCTCGAGGCCTTCGGCCTGGCGGCCCCAGCGGCCAGCTTTACGGTGTGGACGAAGGGCGATGCGTCTCAAACCATCGACCTTGGGGTCGAGTCGGGAGAACCGGCTGGCGTCTTCGCGCGCCGGCGTGGAGATGATCCCGTCTTCGTGATTCCCGAGTCGCTGTATGACGCCATCATTCCCGCCGATATCAACGCCCTCCGCGATCGCTCATTGGTCAAGGTTGAACGCGACCGTATTACCGCCATTGAGTTGGATCAGGGAGATCAGGGCTATCGTCTCGAACGACGTGGCGATGATTGGCGCATCGCTGCTCCCCGAGATCTCGAGGCCGACGCGTCGGGAGTCTCGACTCTCCTGACGAGCTTTCTCAACTTGACCGCGGAGAGCTTCGCAGAAGGACCCGCGGACGACCCCGCCTATGGCCTCGAGACGCCCGAGCTCACCGTGGCTCTGCACCTGAATCCGCAATCCGACGCGGAGGAGGTCACGGAGCCTCGATCCGCGAGCCCTGAAGCCTTGCGACGCGAAGTGCTGCGTCTGCGCGTCGGGGCCGCTACCGAGATCGATGACAACACGACCAACGCCACCACTGACCCGAGTGATGAGACCGGCGAGGCGGAGGAGGCCAAGAGGATCGCCGTGCGCTACGTCGCCTTTGCAGGCGACTCTACGGTCTATCTCGTGAGCGAGACTGCCCTCGAACCCTTCCGAGTCGAGCTGTTCGACCTGCGCGCCAAGACACTTGTCAACTTCGAGCAGGAAGCTTTGACCCGTCTCGAGCTGGTCTCCGAAGGTGCCCTTTACGACCTCGAGAAGAGGGATGAGGTTTGGATGCGAACCGGTCAGCAAGAGGGCCAGATCGAGCCCACTCGCATTTCCGACCTGCTGTGGAACCTCAACTATCTGCGCATGGAGGGCCTGGCCATCGAGTGGGATACGGGCGCTCCCGTGCCGGACCTGACCGCTTTCGGACTCGATACCCCAGCCTTCCGAATCACCGCCTACGTCAACGATCAGGTCGCCGCTGATGTACGAATTGGCAGGCCGGTTCCCGTGGAGGCGCTCGAGGGCGGCGAGGAGACAGCCTCAGCCGCACAGGTGTACGCCCTCGTCGGAGACGGCCCCGCTGTCTATCAGGTAGCGCGCCGGCTGAGCGACGCAGTCGAGAGCCTCGCGAGCGCTCTAGCTACTGGTAGCTAGATTCGAGGAGGCGTGCACAGGGCACACGAGGGCAAGGCGCGCGCAGATTCGAGCGCGGAGGCGTACCTTCATGTACGTCGAGCACGCGAATCCAGCGCAACGCCGTCATCGCGGCCCCTGCGCTCGCCTTAGGCGATCTCTTCCAGCGTGGCGACGAGTAGGCGGTAGAAGTCGTCGACCGTCCCGATCTTCACCCTCTCGTCGGGCGAGTGCGGGAACTCGATCT
>CALAKE010000670.1 GCA_937922775.1 uncultured bacterium
CGATCTGGCGCTGGCCGGCAATCTCGACGAGGAGCGGCGAAGCATAGCCGGGCCCGTCGCCCTCCCATCGCCAAACAACCGTACCGTTGGCTGGCTCGAGGGCCATGAAGGCGCCGCCCCGGCCTCCACCCAGGTGCACGATGAGCAGGCCATCAACCACGGCCGGAGACATCGCCACGCCGTAGAGCGGCGTGGTCGAGGAGAACTCGTCCGAGAAGTCACTTTGCCACAGAATCGTGCCGTCGGCCGCGTCCAGGCATGAAAGGACGCCGGAAATGCCGAGCGTGCAAATCCTGCCATCGGCCAGGATGGGCGTCGACTTCGGACCGCTACCATGAGAGCTTGCGGCGCGGTTCATGCGATACGGCGCGTCGTAGGCGGAACGCCAGATCATCGCGCCGTCCACCAGGCTCACAGCCCGGATGGCCTCCTCTCCGCCCGCACGAGAGAAGATGAAGGTTCGGTCGCCGGAAACAACCGGGCTCGAGTAGCCTTCTCCTACCTCCACCTGCCACAGACGATCGAGCTGTTCAGGCCACTGATCAGGTAGATCGACGGCGGCGGCGATTCCATCGCGTCCGGGCCCACGCCACTGTGACCAGTCTTGGGCCCAGAGCGCACCGGCTCCTAACGGCAGAGCGAAAGAAAGAATGAACGTGATCAATACCACGGTCGCCAAGATCGGCCCTCTACCCGAACGCCAATTCGGAATGGGAGTATTCATCTGATCACCTCGGGGGATAGACCTGGTTTGCAGCGCTACCATCCCAGCATAAGTTTCATGATGACGTGCAGACAACCGAGTTGACTCGACTCGGGGAGAACGAGGGGTGCCAACCTGCTCGCAAGGCACCTCGCCATCTCCCTGCTGTGAGCGGGGTGTAAGATCCCCATACGCGAGATGAAGAGAGAGAGTTTCTCCTGACCCTGTGACCGACGATGCCCAATTCCCCTGCGCCAGAGAAACAAGGCCACAAGAAGTCGAAGCTCGCGAAGCTGAAGGGAAAGCTGAGGGGCGAGTGTGGCGACGGCTCCATCTTCGGCATGTTCTGCCCATATGGCGGCATGGTTGCGGGAACTGACACGCAGTGGAAGCACCGGCTTGGCTCCGAGCTACGTACGCGTCTCTTCGCCGTTTCCCTCTTGGTGCTGGCGGGAAACGCGATCTTCACAGTGCGACGCTTCTGGATTCCCACCGCGTTCTCGACCTTGCTCATCGATGCGCTATTCGTTCTCTTCCTGATCGTTGCTGCAGTGCTCAAGTTCCGCGAGGATCTCACACTCAAGCAACTCCGGCTGATGGAGGTTGCTCTTTTCGGTGGCATGACGCTGAGCCTGGCCTACGTCGACTACATGCTCGTCGTGCCGCCGCTGTTGGCAGGCGACCACGCTCTCGCCCTGGCTGAATGGAACCGCTCCCTCGCTCACGTGTTTCTGGTAACCGCCGCTTATGCGATGTTCGTCCCCAACGCTTGGAAGCAGGCGGCTATGGTGGTCATCCCCATATCAACCTGGCCGCTGGTCATATCGCTCCTGTTGGCCTGGAGGTACCCGGAGCAGGTGCGTGCCGCGAGCGAGGTTCTCACTTACGAGCGCCTCAGCTTTGCGGCCATTATGCTCGCCCTCATGGACGCTGTGGCGATCTACGGCACCTTCGTGATCAACAGCTTCCGAGTCCAGGCCGCGGAGGCCGCAACGATGGGGCAGTACGAGCTCGAGGAGAAGATCGCACAGGGCGGCATGGGCGAGGTTTGGCGGGCGCAACACCAGCTACTGGCGCGACCGGCCGCCATCAAGCTCGTAAGGCCCGAGCTTCTGGGTAGCGGTGACGCTGGCGGTCCGGAGAAGGTGTTGCGCCGATTCGAGCGTGAGGCTCAAACGACTGCTGCCCTGCGCTCGCCACACACCGTTGACCTGTATGACTACGGCATCACCCAAGAAGGCACGTTCTACTACGTGATGGAGCTGCTCGACGGGGTGGACCTCGAAACGCTCATTCAGGAGCACGGCCCTGTGTCCGCCGAGCGCGCCATTCACCTTCTGAGGCAGGCGTGCGACTCGCTCGCAGACGCACACGATAGCGGCCTGGTGCACCGTGACATCAAGCCCGCGAACCTGTACGCCTGCCGGATGGGTGTGGTCCACGATTTCGTCAAGGTGCTCGACTTCGGTCTCGTCAAGTATGAGAGCCAGGCGGACCTCGAGTCCAAGCTCACCGTAGAAGGGGTGACGAGCGGCACTCCCGCCTACATGCCGCCGGAGATGGCGCTGAGCCCAGACTCCGTCGATGGTCGTGCCGACATCTACTCTCTGGGATGTATTGGCTACTGGCTGCTGACCGGACAGCTCGTCTTTGAAGGAGATAGCCCGATGGCGATGGTGGTCGAGCACGTCAACACGCCGCCCGTGCCTCCATCGCAACGGTCGGAGATCTCGGTGCCACCCGAGCTCGACCGCATGATCTTGAAATGTCTGTCGAAAGACCCCGCTGATCGTTATTCGAACGCCCTCGAGCTTGCCGAAGACCTCGAAGCTTGCTGTGCGACCTTGCCTTCGTGGAGCAATCGAGACGCCAGAAGCTGGTGGCAGACACACCTGCCCGAGCTAACCAGCTCCACCTCGATCCTGGCTAACTGAGCGGGGCCAAGCGCTACGCAGCCATCGCGCATGATTGCGTCTGCGAAGCTGCGAACCATTGAGAGATCCAGGCCGGGGCACGTCCGCCCCCGCCATGGGAAAACTTCTTCACGCCGATTTCGTATTGTTACTTGTTCCCCCAGGACGTAGAGTCGCAGCCAGAAGCGGAGAAACGAGGCAGACATGACTGAATCGGATGCCGGGTTCGAGCTTCAGCCGGCGCCACTCGACAAACGCCTGATCGCGGCGCTCATCGACTTCGTCATCGGCGCCTTCCTGTCCGCCGTTCCGATCCTCGGTGGCGTGGCAGCGGCAACCTACTGGGTCTTGCGCGATGGTCTCGAGGTCGAGTTCATGAACCATCGCTCGATCGGCAAGGCGATCATGAAGATACGCCCTTTGCGGCCCGATGGATCGTACACGGATATCGACGACTCGATCCGTCGCAATTGGATGTTCGCGCCCGCTGCGCTCATCCCCTTCCTTTTCTACTCGGTTATAGGCGCCTTCCTGGTGCCGCCAATGATTCTCCTCGTGCTTGTCATCACGGGCATCGAGATCTACCTGATCTCCAACGACGCCCTGCGGCAGCGGCTCGGTGACAAGGTCGCCGACACCGTCGTGGTCGAAGTCAGCGAGTAGATGAGCCCAGGTAGGGACCCATCCGGATACAGACGACTCACTACTTTTCTGCTCCTCACTCTCGGGTTCAGCAGCGTCTTCTGGTACCTCATCGGCGCAGCTGGTTCTCTCAGCGCACGAGGCGGGCTCTACGTTCTGGGCCTCATGTGGTCCCCGGGGCTGGCGGCCCTGATTACCACCCTGTTCTTCCAGAGGAATCTGCGCGGGCTCGGCTGGGGGTGGGGCAAGACGCGCTATCAGGCAACGAGCTACCTGCTGCCACTTGGCTACGCAGCGGCGGTATACGTCCCGGTGTGGGTGTTCGGGCTCGGTGGTCTGGATACCGCTCGCGCCCAGGACGTGGCTGCTCGCTGGCTCGTGGACGGGGTCCCCACATGGGTCGCGCTTCTGGCCTTCCTTGTCCTCGCGGGAACGCTGGGAATGATCGGCAGCTGCATCACCGCCCTGGGCGAGGAAATCGGATGGCGTGGCTTCCTCGTGCCGGAGCTGGCCAAGAGCATGAGCTTTGCCAAGGTCTCGCTGGTCAGCGGGCTTGTCTGGGCAGTGTGGCACTATCCGGTGATCCTGCTCGCCGATTACAGGGGCTCGACTCCGGTTTGGTATTCGATGGCCTGTTTCACGCTCATGGTTGTGGGCATCAGCTTTGCCTATGCCTGGCTGCGGCTGAAGTCGGGCAGCTTGTGGACCGGCATGTGGTTGCACGCCAGCCACAATCTCTTTGTCCAGAGCTATTTCGATCCGCTCACTATCGATACTGGGCCGACCGGGTGGATCATCGGGTCCGCGGAAGTAATCGGCAACGATACCCAGCTCCACCGTATCGGGGTCGAGCGCCTCGCGAAATTCCACCACGGAGTTGGGCGCAACGATCAGCTCGAGGGGCC
>CALAKE010000671.1 GCA_937922775.1 uncultured bacterium
TCTGGTGACCGCCGAGGCCAACGCAGAGGATGCCGCTCGCACTCTGGTTCAGACTGCATGCGAGCGCGACGGGGGCGACAACATCACCGCGGTCGTCGTGCATTGCCTTCCTCTCGAGTTTGGTTCCGGGTAGAGGCCCTCGGCGCTGACGATGATGGAGCGAGTGCACTCGAGAGTGGTGGCGGGATTCCTGATCGCAGCTCTCCTCGCCTTGGCCGGAGTCGGTTGTAGCTCGCCGGAGCCGAACCAGGCGCCGGCGAGGCCCACTGCCTGGTCCATTCATGGCTCCACTCGGGAGGGGTCGGAACAGGAGATCGGCAGAATCCACCTGACCGATCCCGCCGGCGGCCCCACTCGGCCCGCCGGCGTGGGCACTCATGGCATCAGGATTGTCCTCGACACGATACGCGAGGAGGCTGTCGAGGTGCGGGTGATCTACTCGCGAGACGGGGCTGCTGACACCCGCGCCTTCGTCGCTGTCGCGGCCCCAGACGAGCCAGGTGTGTACCTGGGAACAGTCGACCTGACGGCGGCGGGAGAATGGCGCTTCCGCATTCGCGTTGTCGGCGCTGCCGGCGGGAGTGCGCAGATCAGCGTTCCGGAGCGTTGATCAGGTCGGGCAATCGAGCCAAGTCGACGTTGCCTCCGGATAGGATGACAGCCACGACGGAGCCTGGCTCGATCGAGAGCTGACCCTCGAGCAACGCCGCCAGCGCCGCGGCGCCGGCCGGCTCGGCGAGCATCTTGGTGCGCTCGAGAATCACCCTCATTGCACGACGTATGGCGTCGTCCGAAACCTTCACCACCGCTTCCACCGAGCTTTGGACGATCTTCAGGTTGAGCTCGCCCACGAAAGGCGGCGCCAGCCCGTCGGCAATCGTGTCGAGATCGGAAAGACGTACCACCGCGCCCGCCGCCAAGGCCTCGCTCATGGTCGCGGCCCCCTCCGGCTCGACCCCGAAGATCCGCACCCCGGGGGTGAGCTCACGCATTGCCGTGGCGATGCCGGCAATCAGGCCACCGCCGCCGATGCCGCAAACCACGGCGTCGACCCGGGAGAGGTCTTCGTTGATCTCCCATCCTACGGTGCCGTGGCCGGCCACCAGCATGGGGTCATCGAACGGGTGCACCAAGGTCAGCCCGCGGCTCTCCTGGAGCTCGCGCAGCTTCTCGAAGGCGGCGTGCACATCTCCGTGCAGAACACATTCGGCGCCGTATGAGCGTGCCGCCTCGACTTTGCTCGGGACGGCGTCCTCCGGCATGACGATCACCGCTGGCACCTGCAGGGTGGCGGCGGCGTAGGCGACTCCCTGTGCATGGTTGCCGGCGGATATAGTGATGACGCCGCGGTCGCGCAACTCGGCGGGGAGGGTGGAAATCCTGTTGAGTCCTCCGCGGGGCTTGAAGGAGCCGGTCTTCTGCAGGTTCTCGCACTTCAAATAGACCTGGTAACCGAGCCAGTCCGACAGTGTCCGCGAGTGCACCAGCGGCGTGTGGTGCAAGTGCTGGCGCGTGCGTTCGAGGGCGGCGCGGACGTCATCGAGCTGAGGAACCTCGATCTCATTCATGTCGTGCGACAGCCTAGCTTGGGCTCTCGAGGAGCGCCAGCAGCAGTTTCGTAGGAGTTTCGGCGGCAGACCCTCAGGCTCGCAAGTATACTGACAGGACCATTTCAGAATCTTCCGCCCTGGGATCAGAGGGGACGAACGAGGAGGAACGCGGCGATGTTCGCTGATTTCTTCATGGCGTTGCGTCGAGGTGTCGACCAGCTCACCTATTGGTGTCACACATATCTGCCGTTCACTCCCTGGCGTGGTCGCACCGACCAGGTCCTAGCGACGACCGCTGAGGAGGGGAGGCGCTACGATCTCGACAAGATCACGGTCGACCGTCGCCGGGCCTATCAGATTGCCCGCATGACCGTCACGAATCGCAGGGGCGAGCATCTCTCGGATTTGTTGCCCGACGCCTACTGGGTTTACTCGCCGACATCGTGCGCCAAGACGCAATCCGGCAAGAAGAAGTTCAAGTCGCTGGTCGAGCGTCGCGATGGCTTTCGCGGTCATCCACAGACCTTGGCCTACCTCATGACTCCACCAGGCCTGGCTCGGGTCGGGATCGGGGCCTCCCCTCCGGGGACCCTGCTGGGCGTAGGCCTCGATGAATCGACTCCTCCCTCCGGGGTGATCGCGAATCGTATTCGTGAGCAGCTCTCCGGCGGCGGTGAGGGCGCGGTCGACGAGTACGCGACGGTCGTCGCCCGCCTGCACGCCGGTCCCAGGAGCGAAGAGGTCGAGGCCCCTGCCGGGGCGCCGGACGCGGCTGCTGATCAGGCGCCTGACGAAGCGACAGGGTAGATCGCCCCGCGGATGTGCCACGCTCACAATAGAACCGACGGGTCAGCAGGCCCTACGGAAATCCAGAAGGAAAGGAAGCACCCATGCCCAAGCTGTCCGAGAAGATGACAACAGAGTTGAGCGCGCAAATGGGGCGTGAGTTCTCAGCCTCGCACCAATACCTGGCAATGGCCATCTACCTCGACGCCAAGAGCCTCGGCGATCTCGCCAATTTCTACTATCGGCAGGCCGAAGAGGAACGGCAGCATGCCTTGAAGTTCATGCACTACATGCTCGATTCCGACGCCATGCCTGTGGTGTCCGAGACACCGCGGCCAAAGGCCGACTTCGACTCGGTCGAGGAGATAGCGGAGATCTCTCTGCACATGGAGCGCGAGGT
>CALAKE010000672.1 GCA_937922775.1 uncultured bacterium
GCTAGGCCCACAGGCCTAGCCATGCTCCCTTCGTGGATGCAGCCAGCCCCATAGCTGCGATTCGCAAGCCCTGAAACTGGGGCCCCCCCTAGCGCGGGTAGTCCGGCAGATCCTCCAGGGCCCAGCGCACGAACTCCCTGAGATCGTTGTTCGAGTTCTCCAGATCCTCGTCGCGCAGGTACATCATGTGGCCACTTTCGTACAACGAGAAGCGGAAGCGGTCTTTGAGCTCACCTCCCGGCTGCAGGTGGCCGATCGTGTACATGGCGCTGTAGTAGTCGGTGGCCATGTCGTAGTAGCCGCCCTGAATGAGAACCTTCAGGTACGGGTTCTCCGTCATTGCCTGCCGCAGCATCTCCCCAACCGGCACCTGCGAATCACGCTCCCAGGGATAGACGTTGCCGAAGATGTTGTACTCCAGGTCCGGGTCGTAGCCCAGTTCCTCGCGCAGATAGCGGTTGATGGAGGTCGTGAAGGCGCCGTTCCAATCGGCCATGGCCGGATCGTACTCGTTCGTCTCGCCGGCGGCCTCGGAGTCGACCCCTTTGTAGCGGGCGTCGAGCCGCCCTACGGTGAGGCGCTGCTCACGCATCAACTCCTTGCGGAAGCGTTCCTTGGCGACCCTCAGGTTGGCGGCGACCAAATACTCGGCGGAAAGACCCGTGTACCGGGCCGCCTGCTGGGCGACACGCTCGCGTTCAGCGTCCTCGAGATCGTGTCCGTTCACCAGTGCGTCCAGGAAGTCGCCCATGGCGAAGGCCTCAGCCTCGTCGAGAACCTCCCGCAGAGGCCGGTCCTGCAAGTCGGACGGAAGCCGGCCGTGATACCAGGCTGTGGCGGTGAACACCGGCAGTGTGAGGGCGAATGTGAGGTCCGGGCCCCGCTGCACACCGATGCCCGTCATTGAAACGAGAATGACGCCGTTCAGGAACATGGTGTGGGTGCTTTGCAGGTAGCCCGCCAGGCCCGCGGCACGCGTCGTGCCATAGCTCTCACCGATGATGAACTTCGGCGAATCCCATCTGTCGTTGCGGGTTGTCCACAAGCGGATGAACTCGGCTACCGACGCGATGTCCGCGTCGACGCCGTGGTACTTGTGCAGCGGCTGCCCCTCGGTCATGCGGCTGAAGCCGGTGGCGATGGGATCGATGTAGACGATGTCAGCCACGTCGAGAATCGCGTGTGGGTTGTCCTCCACGCCCCCTGGCGGCAGCAGCGCGAAGCCATTCTCGTCGTAGGTGACGTGGCGTGGACCGGTGTAGCCCATGTGCATCCATACCGATGAAGAGCCGGGTCCACCGTTGAAGGAAAAGAAGAGAGGGCGGCTGGCCGGGTCGTCCACCCCATCCTTCACGTAGGCCACGTAGAACATCTTCGCTGCGACCTCGCCGTTCTCGCGGATGGGCAAGGTGCCGGCGGTGGCCGTGTAGCTCACGCTCTGGCCGTTGAATGTGCCCTGGTGCTGGGTAACCGAATCGGCCTCCGGAAGCAGCGCGGCCTCTGTGCCGGCCACCTGGGGTCCCTGGGGTGGGGCGGTCTGCTGCGCGGCCAAGGGCGAGCCTCCGAGCACGCCTATCATCAACCCGAGTATCGGGGCGATGACGATGAAAGGAACCTCGCGCGCACCCCTCCGATTCGAACGAGTGGCCAGGGTGCGGGTTCTACGGAAGCTGCAGACGAGCGAAGACATGGACACCTCCAGGTGGGGTTCGTGACCGCTGAGATCTGCCGATCAGCGTGAGCGTAAATGAAATCAGGTGTGAGGGCAAAATCCGGAGATTCTCGAAATGCCGCCCCCGTGCGGGGTCCCGCGGGGAATGGGGATGGGGGGGGGCGTTCCTGTGCCTGCCGCGAAAGTACTACACAATTACTAGTAATAATCTGGTAAAAACACCGCAGGCATGCTGGATATCCCATGGGTGGCGAACCCGTGATCCCGTGACTGGAAATCCAAGGCGAGTGGCCGTCCGCACTTGTTGGAGAGAGCTCCAGAAGTCACGTGAGTCAAAGGAGAAGCAGGTGCCCCGCGTCATCACGGAGTTTGACTGGCCCACATTCGTTCACACCGTGCGCTCGGAGAAGCACTGGAATTGCTCGCAGCAGGAAGCAGTACCGCGCCGGGGATTGGCCGAAAAGACGCCGTACCGTCGCCTGGTGAGGGGGCCCAGAGCATACGAGATGAGTCGCACCGTTGCCTGAAGCGGGGGCCCAAGGTGTTGAAGAAGAAAAGATGTCGCGGCACCGAACCTATCCCGGATTCCCTGCGTTATTGCTCATGAACGGAGACCGGCGAGGGAAGAACGCCAATGCGGGAAACTCCGCCGGCACTGGATCGAAAGGAAAGCGGTAGGTGGAACTCGAAGCCCTCCTAGAGCGCTGCAGAGCAGGTGATGAGCTCGCCTGGGAGGCCCTGGTGCGCCGATTTCAGGGAAAAGTCTTCGCACTCGCCTACCACTACCTCCGAAATCGTGAGGAGGCGAGAGACGTGGCCCAGGAGACATTCATCCGCATCTACAAGAGCCTCGAGGGCTTTCAGGACAGCGACAGGTTTCTGCCCTGGATGGTGCGGATCGCGCGCAACTGCAGCATCGACCGTGTACGGCGCCTCAAGGCGCGTCCGCCGCTGGGCGGCGACGAGCTCGATGAGCAGACAGTCGGCCCCCACCCGGGAGCCGGCCCAGAGGCCACAGCGATGGCCGGCGAGCGCAGTCATCTGGTCTATCGCGCCCTCGATCAAATGACCGAGATCAACCGCGAGATGATCCTGCTGAAGGAAATCCAGGGGCTCAAGCAGCGGGAGATCGCCGAAATGCTCTCGATACCTCTGGGAACGGTCAAGGCGAGGTCGAACCGGGCGCGGGTCGAGCTGGCCCGCTGCATCGTCGAGCTCGATCCTTCTTACGGAGCCTGAGTCATGAACTGCGCTGAATTCCAAGAACGCCTGTTCGAGTGGCTCGAGGACCGACTCGAAGCGGCCGAGGTGGAGCGCATGCAGTCTCATGCGGCTGGATGTATGCACTGCCGCGAGCTCGAGGAGCTGGCTACCGGAGAAGCGGGGCTGCCGGCCATCGAGCCCCCCGACGACATGGTCGCCTCGATTTTGGCGCGAACCACCGGTGGAGCCTGCGATCGTGCTTTGCTCCTTTTCAGCGAGCGTCTCGATACGGAGGCGGTTAGCGGAGTGGCGGCGGACGCAAGCGCGGGGGCGAGCGCGAGCGCAGGGGTGGGTTCGTCGGAAACGTCGAGTTTGGCGGAGTCGGACCCGTTGCTCGATATGCATCTGGAGTCCTGCGCCGAGTGCGCCAGCGTGGCAGGGGCACTGGCGCGGTTGCAGCGGGAGCTGCCGGCGATGGCCGAAATGGAGCCCGACCCGGGCTTTGTGGCTGACGTTTTGGCGGCGACCGTGGGCGCTGCGGT
>CALAKE010000673.1 GCA_937922775.1 uncultured bacterium
TGTGGGATCCGGGCGGCCCCCGGCTGCTCTATTGGTCCGAGGCCGGCATGATGAGCGTCGCCTTCGAACGGGGGGGGGACACCTTGGTTCCAGGGCAGGCCGAGTTTCTGTTCAGCGCCGCGAGAGTCTTGATCGGGGTGACGAGAAGCTACGACATCCATCCAACAGATCAGCGGCTCCTCGTTGTCACAGCGGACCCAGGCGCGGAGTCCCGGTTGCAGGTAGTTCTCAACTGGTTCGAGGAGCTGAAGCGGCTGGTGCCGACGGGGCAGTAGGCCCTGGGTTGAGCTCGCTGACCGACCCCTCAGGGGTTCAAGGACTAATGATGGTCTTTTCGCCCGCCGAGACCCACACTTCCACTTTGGTTTCTGTGGCGAGGCGCCGGGCGAGGGTCACGCACTCCTCGGGGGTCGGCTGGCGCATGGGCTTGGCGGGGTAGGGGACATCGCCGTGGCTGCCGCGGGAGGGCAGGTACCAGTCTGAGGGGCGCGGGCGGCGGGGGGTGGTGAGAGAGATGGAGTCGGGGGCGATGCGCCGGGCATGTTCGACGATGCCGGCCAGGTAATCTCGCTCCATCGGCAGCATCATGACCTGCAGGCTCAGGTGTCCTGAGTACTCGTTTCGGAAGGTCGTGGCTGACTCGATGATGCCGGCGAGCGTGACCCCGTCCACAGGACGATTGACGCGCTGGAAGGTCTGTTCGTCGGCGGCGTCCAGCTTGATCTCCACCTGGTCGGCCACCAAGAGGTCGGCCCGGGCCGCCGGGTCGTGGAGTTGGGTGCCGTTGGTGAGCACGAGGGTGGGCAGGTGGGTGATTCGGGCGACCCCCTCTATGGCGCTGCCGAGGTTGGAGGCCAGCGTGGGTTCACCACTGCCGGCGAAGGTGACGATCTCGGAGCGTTGCCACGCATGTGCTTCCAGGTCTGCCAGAACCCGCTCTGTGGGCAGGAATTCTCGGCGCTCGTTGGTGCGCTCCTGGATCGGGCCGAGCTGGCAATAGACGCAATTGAACGAGCAGACGGAGGTGCTGAGGATCAGGTCGACGCCGAGCGACCAGCCGAATCGCCAGGAGGCCACGGGGCCATAGACTGTCGTCGTATGTCCTTCCATCGGGGGCCCTCTCGTCTCCCGGGTCGCTGCGCTCGCGGCAGAGCCGGTTTCGCTACGGTGTCGTCCCGGCGCTGTCGTCCTGTCGATTCTGTTGTCTCGCCGGGTTCGCTGTGCTCTCGCCTATTGTCGCAGGGAATGCTAGCTGCCGCTCGCCGCTAGCTCGGAAAGGGCCGCCGCAGTCTCCGGTGACCAGCCGCCGAGGACTTGGAGCAGCCGGCCCTGGTCGTCGACCAGGATAGAGAGAGGAATGAAGACCTCGCCACCGCGGTACAGCTCGGGCACTGCCGGATCGGCGGTCGTGTAGACCGGATAGGTGATCGACAGGCTTTCGAGGAACGCGGGGACCGTGTCTGCAGTGTCAACGTCGAGGCTGATGCCGATCAGATCAATTCCGGCGGCGTCGAGGGCGGGGCTGAGCTCCTGCAGCTCGGGCATCTCCTTCCTGCACGGAATGCAGTAGGTGGCCCAGAGATTGAGGAGAGTGCGGCGGCCGGGCTTCAATAACTGGTGCAGATTCGTTGCACCTTCCTCGGAGGAGCTCAGAGAAGGGTTCACCTGAAGGTCGGGGAAGGGGGCGTCGCGCTCGATGGTGAGACGGGCGAGTAGGGTGTCTTCAGTGCTCAGGGGGTCGACGAGGCGGAAGCGACGCTCCTCGACCACCATCCCCTCGGGTTCTCCCTCGACAATGCGCAATGAAGCGCCCGCTGGCACGGGGCCCTGGAGTTGGACGGTTCCGCTCGGCCAGGTCACCTCGACCCACTCGACTTTGGGATCTTCCCCGAGACCGAACAGAAGTCGCGGGTCGTGCTGCGCGAGGTAGCCGCTGCCGCCGGCCTTCAGCTTCGTCATCACCCCGGCCGATGTCTTCACCCGAACGATGGCGCCGAAGGCGTCGGGACCACTCTCGGTGCCGATCAGGTCGATGCGCAGGAAGTTACTGTCCTGGCCGACGTTATTGCGGAAGAGGTAGTGCGCCGTGCCCTGCAGGGCAACCAGGAAGATATCGGTGTCACCGTCATTGTCGAAATCCGCATAGGCGGCGCCCCTGCCGTCGCTGATGGAGTCGATTCCGGAGACTCCGGAGATGTCGAGGAAGCCTTCTCCCCCGCGGCTGATGCGCAGGCTGTCGCGCTCGAATCCGCTGAAGGACAGTCCTTCCTTGAAAATGGCGCTCATGTGACCATCGCGATACTCGACGTTGCCGGCCTCCTCGACCTCGGCGCTCGACGCCACCACGTGGCGCCAGAAGAAGCTTCACGTGTCGTTCATCGTCTTGCCGGAGATGAACCCGTTGGGACTGTGCAGATCCTCCCAGCCGTCGTTGTCGAAATCGATGAACCCGCCGCCGAAGGCCCAGCCCGACGAGAGGCCGCCTATTGCGGATGTGACATCGCGAAAAGCACCATCCCCGATGTTCTCGAATAGCGTGTTTCCCGATGCGAGCTTCTTGAGCAGCGAGTCGCCAGGCGCGGCGTCGGGGTAGAGGCGAGCGAGGATCCTGTTGCCGGCCGTGGAGGACATGTTGGTGACATGAAGATCGAGGTCGCCGTCGTTGTCGTAGTCGCCGAACGAGACCCCCATACCGTTGCCCGGATCCACGACATCGCGCTCGACCGTTACGTCGGTGAACCGCTCACCATCGTTTTGATAGAAGCCGTTCTCCCCAAAGTCGTTGGCAACGTAGAGGTCCTGGTCGCCGTCCTCGTCGTAATCGGCAAACGCCGCCGCGTAGCTCCAGCGGCTGTCCTGGACCCCCCAACTGGCGGCAACTTCGCGGAAGGAACCGTCCCCCTGATTGAGAAGAAACAGGTTGGGAGTGCCGTTTGTGGCCTGGTCCCATGAATTTGGCATGACGAGGCCGTAGCGGTTGTACGAGGCCACGTAGATATCCTGCCAGCCGTCGTTGTTGACGTCGGCTGCCACGGCGCTGAAGCCGGTCGCGGGAACGGCAACTCCTGCCTGCAACGAACGATCCAGGAACGTGATCTCACCATCCGGAACCCAGCGGTTCTCCAGCAAGACTTGCTCGCCAACCTGGCTCAGAAACAGGTCGCTGTCGCCATCGTTGTCGACATCGACGAAAAGCGCGGCGCTGCCTGGCGGGCTGAGGGCTACCAGGCTCTCCTCCGAGATGTCACGAAAGCCGCCCTTACCGTCGTTGACGTACAGCTTGTTGCTTTCGACGCCCGTCGTTGCGATGTCGAGGAGCCCGTCGCTGTTGATGTCCGCGACGGCCGCTCCGTGCGCGACAACGGTGTCGTTAGGCGCCGTTCCGAAGGTAGCGAAGGTCTGGTGTACGCCGGCGGGAACTGCCACCTCGGAGAACAGATCTGTCTCAGTAACCATCGAGCTCATCGACTCGACATTGAGCTTGTCGATTCTCCAAGTCCCCGCCGTTGGGTTGGACTCCCGAGTTTGTTCTGTGGCGGCGGTACTCTCGGGCATTCCCGTGCGTGCGGCCCGCACACGCAGCCAGGACGTCAGCCATTCGCGCCGGCCTTCATCGTCGCGTCCGACGATGTAGAGCCAAACACGGGCCGATCCGCTACTCCCTCCCTGGGGATTGAAGTCGGCGCCCTTCACCTTGAAGCGCACATCCTCGAGCTCTGAGAAATGCTCCAGAAGGCGCTCGAAACGGTCGAGGAAGAGAGCACGGCCGATGGGGCCGGTCTGGGGGGCTTCCACGTGCCAGTCGTGCGCTCGGATCCACTTGAGCTCGGTTCGGAGCTCGCCGGGCCGCGTCGGAAGAGCGT
>CALAKE010000674.1 GCA_937922775.1 uncultured bacterium
TCGACAACGAAGCGAATCGGGCGATCGATGCTGGCGAGGAGCAGCATGCCGTCGATGAATGAAACGTGGTTGGGCACGAGCAGTGCGCCGCCCTCCAGGGGGATACGGCGGCGATCCACCACCTTGAGGCGATAAACCGTATGGGTCATCAGCACCAACACGAGGCGGAGAAACGCGTCGGGCATCAGGCGCAGCGCCCAGAGCGTACCGCCGCCCACAGCGACGGAGGCAGCCAGCAGAATGCTGGAGGGCGACAACCCGAGTTGGCCGAGGGCGCCGGCCGCCAATGAACCCGCCAGGATGCCGGCGAAGACGAAGATATTGGCAACCGCGATGACGGAGCCGCGCCGTTCCGCCGGTGCGCGCCACTGCATGATCGCGTGGATGGGGACCAACACCAGGCCAGAGGACATGCCGAGCAGGGTCATGAGGCCGAGAGTCCCGAGAAGCCCCGGCTCGATCAGGCCCAGCAGCAGAGTTGCGATTGCCATGCCGATGGCGCCCAACGGCATGAGACCGTACTCCACCTTGCCCGCGGACAGCTTGCCTGCGAATACGCTGCCGATCGCGATGCCGATGCCGAGGACAGCCAGCGGTAGGCCGGCGAGCGTGTCGCTGAGACCGAGCGTCGACTTGCCGTAGATCAGGATGTCCTGCCCGAGAAGGCTGGCGATCGCCCACAGGTAGACCGAGCCGATCGTTGCAAGTCGCAGCACACGATCCGCCCGAATCGCGCCCAGGGCGCCTGTCACAGTCGCCACCATACCGCCAGCCGCGCGGGCTGCGGGAACTCGCGGGACGGTGAACGCGGCAAACAGGCCGACAAATGCCAATCCCGTGAGAATCGCACCAACGAGCCATGGTCTGCCACCCGACACGTCACCCAGAAGACCTGCGGCGGCCGTGCCGGCAATAATGGCCAGCATCGTCCACATTTCGAGCAGGCCGTTGCCCTCCGAGAGCCTCTCGTGCGGCAGGACTTCAGGGAGGATGCCGAACTTCGCGGGACTGAACAGGGCGCTCTGAGCCCCCATGAATGCCAGGATGAAGAACGGCATGAACGGATCGTCTGGCGTCACGTAGAGGGCATACGTGACCGCCCCCATGAGCACGACCTCGAAGACCTTCATCCCGAGGATGATCGTCCTCTTGCTGATCCGGTCGGCGATGACCGCCGCAGGCAGCGACACGATCATCAGAGGTAGGGTCAGGGCCATGAAAGCAAGCGTGGTCTGAGTCTGTGAGGCCGCCTCGTAGGCAGGCGTGCCGACCGCAGCCGCGACACTGCGCATCGCCAGGAACGCGACGAAGACCTTCAGGGCATTGTCGTTGAATGCGCCAAAGAACTGGGCAACGAGCAGCCCTCTCAGAGGGTGCTCCGGAGCGCTGTCAACGTGCCCGCCGCCTGCTTCAGCGGGAGAGCTCTGGATATCGTCTTGATCTTCCACCTTCCAGCCCCGATCCGTGAAGATTGCCAAACGGCCACGTGCGCGGTCGAGCGGCTGGCTCATCACAGCGCAATGGCACGTCCTCGCAACACATGAGTCAGCTTCGCCTTTCTATCGTCATCGGGGCGGCGGCTCAAGAGGAAAGCTGTATTCAGCGAAGACGGTCGACGATGAGCTCTATGGGGTGACGAGCCCGATTCTGGCTCAAATCGTCGATCTGGGAGCGGCAGGAGGTGCCGCTGGCGAGGATCGCGACGTGGGGCAAAGCAGCTTGTCCTACCTCACCCCACATTGCCCTATCCCCCGAAGCACCAACCCGACCGGCTTGGTCCAGCAAGGTGTCGATCTCCTGCAGGAGGCGTCGTCCAAGCTCAATGCTGACATCCGCGAAGTCGGCCTTGAATCCGAACGAACCCGCCATGCCGCAGCACTCGGCTGTGGTTACGTGAACCTCGATCCCGGGTACTCTGCCGAGCAGCGACACCGCCGGTTCCAACCAGCCCATCGTCTTCTGCTGGCAGTGACCGTGCAGGATAGCGGTGACCGGCTCGATCTCATCCTCCCTCAGGAAAATCTCAGCACCGCGCTGTCTGGCGATTTCGTCAATGAAGCCCAAGAGCTCATGGTAAGACGAGGCGACGTGTTGCCCGGCCTCTGGCCCCTTGGGCTCCAGCGCACCCGGACGGAGCATGGTCTCGTCACCATCACGCGCCAACCTCGGGTGCTCGTCGACCAACGCCGCCAAGCATGAGGGCTCGACACCAATCACGGGAAGGCCGTGTGCCACTAGCGGTTCCAGGACACGTTGCAGCCCGGCGGCCTGCTCGCGGGCGGTGCCCATCATCCCCTGCGACAATGACGCCCGGCCGCAGCACTGTCCCGCAACCACCGCCACCTCGAATCCGAGCTTCTCAAGCGCTGTTATGGCCGCCTTGCCGGCATCCACATCAAGGTAGTCCAGGTGGCAATCGGCGATGAGGACGAGCGGCAAACGCTCAGAGACCGGTACAAACGCCTCAGCCTCCGCCCGAGTCTGCACCACGGTGCCACCGTGCTGACGGTGCCACGTTGCCAGGCGGGAGCGACTGGGCAGTGGCAGGCGACGCCTCGCATCGAGGCCAACGAGCCAACGCATCAGCAGCCGCGAGGGCCACATCCGGGCCACCCACGAAGAAAGTGGGGCCCAGGCTCTCGCCGCCCTGTAAACGCGCAACGGGTTGCCGAAGAACCGGGAGCGCAGCTTCAGCCCGTGATCCTCAGCGTCCGGGAGCAGTTTGCCTAGGACCCGCTCTGCCACAATCCCGCGCCGCGGCCGGCTGGCGGCCGCGACGCGACCGCGAAGAACGGCGTTCATCCAGGGGATGTCGATGTGAACAGGGCAAACGTCTCGGCAGCGAGAGCATGTGGTGCATAGATCATTGAACTCGGCAGCCTCGTCGAGGCCACGAGTTCCAGCCTCCCATGCGTTACCGATTCCGGAATGGTACGTGTGGCCGCCGTAGACGTGCCCTCCCAAGGCCTGGTAGGGCGGACAGACCGTCATGCATGCACCGCAGCGTATGCAATAGAGCGCCTCTCGCAGGGTCTCGTCGTCCCTCATTTGCATGCGTCCGTTGTCGAGCAGGACGAGGTGGAAGTGTCGTTTCTTTCCGGCCACGAAGGGAGATGCCGCCCAACCCGGGCCCGAGATGAACGACACGTAGGTGGTCAGCAACTGCCCGGTCGCGCTGCGCGGTAAGAGCTGCAGGAACGGCTGCAGATCACGGGCCCTGGGCAACACCTTGTCAATGCCGGCAATCGCCACATGCACGGGCGGTAGTTGGGTCGTCAGACGACCATTGCCCTCATTGGTCACGACCACCACCGTGCCCGTGTCGGCGAGCACGAAGTTGGCACCTGAGACTCCCATATCTGCGGCAAGAAAATCATCGCGCAGAACACGTCGGGCAAGCTGTGTCAGCTCCTCGGGCTCTCGCGGAACGTCGCTCGTACCAAGGCTATCCATGAAGGCGTAGCGCACTTCCTCGACGCTCTTGTGGATGATCGGAGCCGTGATGTGTGAGGGCCGATCGCCGGTGATCTGAATGATGTACTCGCCGAGGTCGGTTTCACGTACCGAGAGGCCCGCCTCTTCCAATGCGGAGTTGAGGTCGATTTCCTCACTGGTCATCGACTTGACCTTGACGACCCGACGAGCGCCCCGCTGCTTGGCGATCTCCGAGACGATACGGCCGGCCGCGGCGGCATCCTCCGCGTGATGGACGTGTCCACCTTGCGCCTCGATCTTCGCTTCGAGAACCTTCAGATGCTCCGGCAACTCCGCGATGGCCCGTTCCTTGATGTCCCGTGCATCGTCTCGCGCGGCCTCGAAGCCCGGAAACCTGGCGATCACTTGACGACGCAGCGCGTTCGTCCGAGTCACCGCGTGGGTCAGGGCTTCCTTCAACACCGGATTGCCCAGAGCCTTTTTGATCTCCCTGGGCAGGTCACGAGGGCCTCTCGCGCTCATCGATTGCCTCCCAGGATGAGAACGTGCAGTGCATTCGGCCCGTGCGCCCCCAAGACGAGAGTGTGGGCTATGTCTGCGGTACGCGATGGACCCGTGATCCACACCCAGTCGCCCTCGCCGGCCTCCAATCGAGCGGCGACGTGCTCGAACGCCGTAGCAATATCGGGAACGATATCCGTGGCCCGAATGAGAACCAGGTGAACCCAGGGCAACACCGAGACGAGCCCCTCGGGCCCGGGCCGACCTCCTAGTAGTACGCTTCCCGATTCAGCGACAGCCAACGTCGCACCCGTGAGCCCGACCGTGATCTCCTTCGCTTCTGTGCCCACCTCTCCAAGCTCGACAAGATCGAGACCTCGAGCCGCGAGGTGGTGGCGCAGGCCAACTTGTTCGGAGAGCTCGAAGGGAGCGTAGAGAATCCGACGGCTATCCTGCTCGCCGGCGACACGTGCCAGGAGGTCCGCTACGTCTCCCACATGGGCAACCACATGAGCCTGCCCGCCGGTTGAGTCGAGAACCGCGACGAACTGTTCAACGAGCGATGGCTGAGCTTCGGACATGGTATCTAGACTCCCCCACGCTTGCGGCCCCGTCAATCTCCGGCACGCCGATGTGCGAGATGACCGTCCGGGAGGCTGAATCCGACGCGCCTCGGCCATCTCATCTGCCGGTTGAC
>CALAKE010000675.1 GCA_937922775.1 uncultured bacterium
CGCGCCTTCGAGTACGCGAATGAGGCCGCGATCGCCGATACGGCGCTCGAGCTCACCCCGCCAGCATAGCTTGCATCATGAGGTGCACGTAGCTGTCTCGATCGGGGTCACCGTGAATCGGTGGCCCCGACTCGGGCTGCCGTCGCCTATCTGTAAAGCTGGCGGTTCGCTTGCGCCATCGACTCGATGTCGAGTTTCACAACGGCCCGATCGTAGGTCATCAGGCCGTTTACCTCGATCTCGACATCGGTCGTCTGAGTGTATATGGCGGCCGCCAGACCCGCCTCGACCATGGGGAGCAGCTCTTGGATCAACGCCTCATAGGCGGCCTGCAGCTCCTGCCGCGTCTCGAAGCTTTCGTACCCCCAGTTGTCCTGGTCGCGCCAGAGGTGTCCGTCGACCGGCAGTCCGAGTCCGCCAAACTCGCCCAGTACCACCGCCCTGGCGGACTCGGGCTCCGGCATGGCGGGGCCGGGATAGGCGTGGATGTCGTGGATGTCGCCCGACCCTCGATCGGTCCAGCCGCTCGGCCCATCGACCAGCCGACTTGGATCGTAATCCCTGACCCAGTCCAAAATCCCGTCGGTGTTGAACTGCCCCCATCCTTCGTTGAAAGGCACCCAGACGACAATGCTGGGCTGATTTCGCAGCAGATCGATCATCTCCCCGAGCTCGCGCATGTAGTTGCTCGCCGACTCCGCTGATCGCTCGAGATCGGGATCTTCGCGCCCGATATGCCCGTCTCCATTGGGCATGTCTTGCCACACCAGCAGGCCGAGCTGGTCACAGTGGTAGTACCAGCGCGCTGGCTCGACCTTCACGTGCTTTCGGGTCATGTTGAAGCCAAGCTGCTTCAAAACCTCGACGTCGGATCGCAGCGCCGCATCGGTGGGTGCTGTGTACAAGCCATCGGGCCACCAACCCTGGTCCAGCGTGCCATATTGGAAAAGCGGCTCGTTGTTGAGCATCAGTCTATTGACGCCATTCTCGTCCACGCCCAAGGAGATCTTGCGCATGCCGAAGTAGCTGCCGACCTCGTCGACAGTCTCAGCGTCGCGCTCCAGCTCGATCCTCAGGTCATACAGGAAAGGCGAGTCGGGCGACCAGAGCTTGGCGTTGGCAATCTCGAGCTCGAGCTCATCCCCGGTGGCGCCGCTGGCGGAAGCTACGACTTGGCCTCCATCTATCGCCTCGGCGCGCAGTACCAGCCCTGAGCCCGCCGTATCCATGCCGTCGGCTCCGCTCACCGACACGCTCACGCGCAAGACACCGGCGTCGATGTCCGGCACCAAGGTCAGGCCGGCGATCGCCGACGCAGGAACCAACTCCATCCACACCGTCTGCCAGATTCCCGTGACCGGCGTGTACCAGATACCTCGCGGCTCGTTGACCTGCTTGCCTCGAGGCTGAAAGCCGGCGTTCGTCGGATCCCAAACGCTCACTACCACCTCTTGCTCCCCCTCGTCGGCCAAGGCATCGGTAACATCGAGCGTGAAGGGCGTATACCCACCTTTGTGCTCGCCGACCCAGACACCGTTGACCCAGACGATGGCATGCCAATCCACCGCCCCGAAATGCAGGAGGGCGCGATTACCCTCCGACGTATCGGTTGCTTCGAAGTGCCTGCGGTACCAGAGCCGGTTGCCTTCTCCGACGCGCTGCATCACGCCGGACAGTGCCGATTCCACAGCGAACGGCACGAGAACCTGCCCATCGAAGGACTCGGGAAGGCCCGCTTGACCAGGACGAACCGCGTATTCCCACAAACCGTTCAGATTGAGCCAGCCGTCACGAACCATTTGCGGGCGAGGGTACTCCGGGTGGGCGTTGTCGGGACCGACCTCCGCGGCCCACCTCGTCATCAAGGGCCCCGCGACCGGTTGCCACGTATCTGGCGCGGGTTCGGAGCCCGGTTCGCTGGGCGCGCATGCAGAGGGTGCGAGGGCGGCAATCGTGAAGAGGATAAGCGACAGCATGAGGCTGGTGACACAACGCATCAGATCGCGCCTACTGCTCCTGGGGAAACTCGGCGAAGCCGACCACCGATCCGCACGGAGCGCGGACCCAGATCTCACGGGCCCCATAGTCAGTTGTACGTTCGGGCACGACCCTTTCGACGCCCTCCAGCTTGGGTCTCAGAGCATCCAGGTCGGTGACCTCGATGAACAGCGCCGCTGACCTCTCGAGTGAGGCTTCGGCCAGCTCGGGCAGATCGGTGGCGGCGCTTGCCTTGGTCTGGAACATCAGCTCGACGCTACTGGCTTGTACGGCGGCGAAGCCGAGCTTGTCTCCCGCGGGCACTTCCATCGTCTTCTCGAAGCCGAGCCGATCCACCCAGAATTCGAGGCTCGGCTCGATCTCGTCGACTACGATCACAGGAGTGAGCTTCTTCATGAGACCACCTTCTTCCTGCTGCGCGGTGGCAAGGCCGGCCTGCATCGCCAGCGCTGCCATTACGAATGCTGCAACCATCGCTTGAATTCGCATGGGTGGGACTATATTCGCAGCGCGATCGGTTGCCAATGGGCACCCATCTCCGGTACACCAGACACTTCGGGGAAAAGCAGATGGAGATGAACGGGGCGAAGGAGCCGACTCTGCGGCGGGCCATTACCCTCCCGCACGCCGTCGCGATGGTGGTAGGCACCATCATCGGCGCCTCGATCTTCGTCCAGCCGTCGGAGATTACCGGCAGAGTGCCTTCGATCCCGGGGATGCTCCTCGTGTGGGTTGTCGCAGGCGTGCTGACATTGTTCGGCGCACTGGTGTGTGCCGAACTGGCCTCGATCTACACCCGCAGCGGTGGAGTCTACATCTATTTGTGCGAGGCGTTCTCGCCCGCCGTCGGGTTCCTGTGGGGTTGGGCGATGTTCTGGACGATGCACTCGGGCATCATCGCCGCCATCGCTGTCATCTGCGCTCGCTACGTCGGTTACTTCGTCCCCCTCGGAGAAACTGGGGTGAAAGTTGTGGCGATCGCGGCAATCCTCCTGCTTTCGGGCGTCAACTACCTCGGTGTCAGGCAGGGCAGCAACTTGCAGGCAGCGTTCACGGTCGGCAAGGTGGTCGCCATCCTGGCGATGATCGTCGTCGGCATTCTGTTCGGCTCGCGTTTGCCGCCTCGCGCCCTTCCTCCTGAAGCATGGAGCTTCGCCGTCGGGCCGCAAGATTTCCTCCTCGCACTGGTGGCCGGTCTGTTTTCGTTCGGCGGCTGGCACATGGTCACCCACAACGCCGAGGAAACCGTTGCGCCCGAAAAGACGATTCCCCGCGCGCTGGTTATCGGCACCCTCACCGTAACCGCCTGCTATCTGGCTCTGAACGCGGTCTATCTGTACGTGCTGCCGCTCCCGACCCTCGCCTCTTCAACCCGTGTTGCTGCCGACGCGGCCGACGCCCTGCTCGGATTCGGAGGCGGTGCCGTCATGTCGGGGCTCGTGGTCTTCTCGACCTTCGGAGCTTTGAGCGGAATCATTCTCGCCGGCCCGCGCGTCTACTACGCCATGGCGCAAGACGGCCTGATCTTTCGCTGGCTAGGAGGAGTCCATGGCCAATATCGGACACCCCACCGCGCCATCGCGGCCCAGGCCATCTGGTCGTCGATCCTGGTAGGAACGGGCACCTACCGAGCGTTGTTCACCCGGGTCGTGTACACCGAGTGGATCTTCTTCGGCCTCATGGGCATCGGGCTGATGGTCCTGCGTCGAAGGGCCGATACTCAACGCGCCTATTCTGTTTGGGGGTACCCGCTTGTTCCTCTCGTCTTTGTCCTTTCCGCCTTCACTGTGGTCCTCAATCAGGTCGTGGCCACACCTGTTGAGAGCCTCACCGGCCTTTCCTTTGTCGTCATTGGGTTGCCCGTTTACTATCTGTGGGCACGCCCGGGACAAACCCCGATGGGAAGCTCCCCGTAGGAACCCGGGGCTTCGTCGGATCTCCCGCCCGGGCCCTCACAGCAGAACTCGAATTGAGGAGTTGATCGATGGCTATCATCGATTTTCACAACCATTTCTATCCTCCTGAATATGTGACACACATCCAGCAGGGTCCGAGCAGCGTCAAGGCCACCATCGACGCCGAGGGAAACCCCGTTCTCCACTACCCGGGGGACTACAACGTCCTCGTGCCCGGCCACCGAGATATCGGATATCGGCAAGAGGTTCTCGACCAAACCGGGATTGACAAGCAGGTGCTCACACTCACCTCGCCGGGGACTCACGTCGAGGATCCGGATCGGGCGGCAATTCTCGCAGCCCTGGTCAACGACGCTTTCGCCACGATCGTGCAGGAGAGAGGCGATCGCTTCACCGCCCTGGCCACCCTTCCACTCAATCATGCAGAGGCCACCGTGCGGGAGTTTGATCGCGCCACCGGAGATCTCGGCTTCGCGGGATGCATGCTGTTCAGCAACGTCAACGGCGTGCCGCTGAGCGACGAGCGCTACTGGCCGATGTACGAGATTGCGAGCGACCGCGGCGCGGTTCTGTACATCCACCCTATCCATCCCGTGGGAGTGGAGGCGATGACCGAGTACTGGCTCATGCCTCTGGTCGGTTTTACCTTCGACACGACGCTTGCCGCCGCGAAGCTGGTTTTCAGCGGTGTGGTAGAACGCTTCCCGGGGATCCGCTGGGTGCTTGCGCACCTGGGCGGGGCAATCCCGTATCTCGCCGAGCGGCTCGACCGAGGTTACGAGGCATTCGAGGAGTGCAGGGAGGAAATCTCGAGGCTGCCGAGCCACTATCTGAAGGAGTTCTACTACGACACCGTGAACTTCGACCCCGCGGCGCTGCAACTCGCCATCGATTTTGCCGGCATCGACCACCTCGTGGCCGGCAGTGACTACCCCCATATGATCGGCAACCTGGAAAAGATGCTACTCAGCATCGAGCAACTCGGCTTGGATGACGATGACAAGGCCAAGGTCCTCGGCGGCAACGCCACCAAGCTGCTCGACCTCTGAGGTTTCATGGCCATCAACCTCCTGCTCGTCGATGCCCTGAACCTGATTCGCAGGGTATATGCAGGGCATCCGGGGGAGGACGGACCCGAGCGTGCCGCCGGGGCGCTGAGCTCGAGCACCGGCTCTCTCAAGCGGGCGTTGCGGGAGTGTAGGCCGACACACGCCGTCGTCGTTTTCGAAGGCGCGGGACCGAGCTGGCGTCACCGTGCCTTCGATGGCTACAAGGCCGGCCACAAGCCGATGCCCGACGCGCTGCGGGAGACACTTCCCGCATATCGAGATGCCTTCCGTGAGATCGGCGTGGGGTCGTACGACCTGTCCACCGTCGAGGCCGATGATGTCGTGGCCACGCTCGCAAGCAAGGCCGCGCGGAGCCGGTGTTCGGTGATCATTCTGTCCACCGACAAGATCTTCCTTCAGCTTCTATCTGAGCGCATTCGCGTGCGTGACCACTTCAATCAGCGAGATCTCGACCGTGCTTATGTCCAGAAGAAGTTCGGTGTACCGCCGGAGCACTTCGCCGACTACCTGGCGCTCGCGGGCGACAGCACGAACAGCATTCCAGGGGTACCGGGCATCGGACCCAAGACCGCGGCAAAGCTGGTGTCGGAGTATGGCAGCCTCGGCGAGATCTTGAGTGCCGCCGAGCACATTGAAGGAAAGCTCGGAGAGAAGTTGCGCGTCAGCATGGACGAAGCCCTCTTGGCGGAGTCGCTGGTTCGGCTGCGCCTCGATCTCGACCTCGGCTTGAACCTTCACGATTTGCGCCTGCCCCGCTGAGAGCCCGCTTGGCCCCCGCTCCTTTGGAGGATGCCTTCCGGGGCACAAGCAGGCCGCGGTGAAAGTGTGATGGGTCTGGTTACGCCGCGGCCTGTTAGACTTGCGGCGGCAGTTCGGCCGCCCCCCGCCGAATCCGTGTCGTCCCTTCGGAGCTGACGGGTCGATGATCGCGGGCCGCGGTCGTTTACCTCTTATATGCGCCATCGCAACCGAGGGAAATTAGCCATGTCCATGGACAGACGAGACTTCGTCCGATTTTCAGCAGGGGCAGTTGCAGCTTCGACGGCGGGAGTCGCTGCCGGCTGCCTCGACGTTTCCGTCCAAGAAGCTCCGTCCCGGGGCTCGTCATCGGATGTTCCTGAGCCGATCAGGGGGTTGCGCCCGATGCTCGACGGCATCGAGCTGATTTCCGACGACGAGCGACTCGCACGCATGGAGAAGGCGCGCCGGCTGATGGTGGACAACGGCATTGATGCCATCTACCTGGAGTCGGGCACCAGCCTCTCCTACTACACCGATTTCCAG
>CALAKE010000676.1 GCA_937922775.1 uncultured bacterium
GACCGCGGAACTCCCTGGCCATGGGGTCGGCGCCATGGTCCAGGAGAAGCCTCACGAGCGCGGCGTTCCCGGTGTCCGCGGCCTCGTGGAGCGGAGTCCTGTTTTCCGCATCGGTGGCGGCGATGTCGGCTCCTTCCGCCAGGAGGAGCTCGGCCGCCTCGACATGGCCCGCGGCCACCGCGTGGTGCAGCGCGGTCTTGAGGTCGTCGTCCGCCTCCTGGAGGAGCGCTTCATCCTGGGTCAGGAGATCCTGGATGCGGTCGATGTCGCCCTCGTTGGCAGCCGCGTGGAGCTCGGCGGCGCCGCCTGCTGGAGGGGCCGGGGATCCGCAACCGAAGATCGTTGTGACGAGAAGGAGGGGGATGGCAACGGCAAGCGCCCTCTCCCCATGAGATCCAGAGTGTGTCTTCATTGTCTGTCTCCTCCGCCGGGGAGCGGAGATCACATCACTTCGTATCTCAGTATCGCGGCAATGACAAGAGCTCGATATCAGCGCCGGAAGATACCGGCAATGACAAGAGCCCGACATCAGCACCGGAAGATGGCGGCAGGTGGCCGTCAAAGAAGATGAGGGCGCCCACTGTGAGACCAGCGTTGGATCGACGGAACCCGCCGGCGTTGAGGTGAGCAGCTCGTTCGGGCTATTATCCGATATATGAAACCTATATCGGTTCATGTCTCCGAAGAAGACTATGAGGAGCTCAAGTCCATGGCCGTGCGCACAGGCCGACCTGTAGCGGAGCTGATCCGGACCGCCATGGCGGAGTACCTCGACCGGGAGCGCCGCGGGCGACGGTCGGTGCTCGACCTGCCTGCTCACGACAGTGGCGAGCTTCGCACCGAGTGGAGCCGCTCCGATCTTCTCGACGAAATGCGCGAATCGTGAGTCCGAGAAGTCTGGGAATCGATACCGATGTGCTGGTGAGCTGGGCGATGCAGGGGGCCCCGAACCACGCCGCCGCCCGCCGCCTCTTCGCGACCGAGATCGGTGCACGACGGGCGCAGATCGCTCTGACCCCCCAGGTCTTTTTCGAGTTCGTGCACGTGGTCACAGATCCGCGCCGGTTTGTGCAACCCATGCATATGGACCAAGCCGTGGCACTCGCGCGGGACCTCTGGGATGCGCCTGAGACCTTGCGAGTGCTCCCGGGGCCCACGATGTTGCACCGAGTCCTAGAGTTCCTCGACTCTCTGCGACTCGGCCGCAAACGGATCCTCGACACGGCGCTTGCTGTCACGCTGAACCAGGCGGGAGTGAGCCGGCTGGCGACGTTCAACGCGCAGGACTTCGCGATCTTCGAATTCTTGGAGGTCGTCAATCCAACAGACTGACCGACCAGGACGTTAGAGTCCCCCTCACCACGGCACTTCGCTGTGGGCGCCCGATCCCCCCTACTGAACCACAACCGGAACGGGATCTTCGTCCGGCACGGCGTATTGAACGCGGAGCTCCGCGAGCCTCTCCTCGAGGTCGCCGCGCACCTCGGCGTACGCCGGATCGTCGTAGACGCTTTGCAGCTCATCGGGATCTGTCTCGAGGTCGAACAGCTCCCACTCGTCGATCAGGTAGTAGTGGATGAGCTTGTAGCGCTCCGTGCGGATCCCGTAGTGGCGCTGCACAGCGTGGACGCCGGGGTACTCGTAGTATTGGTAGTAGATCGCGTCACGCCAGTCGGCAGGGCGCTCGCCCCGCAGGAGGGGCACGATGCTCCGGCCCTGCATGTGCGCCGGCACCTCCACGCCCGCCATGTCGAGAAACGTCTCGGCGAAATCGAGGTTCTGCACGAGGTCGCTGTTCTCTGATCCAGGCTCGACGACACCCGGCCAGCGCACGATCAGCGGCATGCGCAGCGATTCCTCGTACATCCAGCGCTTGTCGTACCAGCCGTGCTCGCCGAGGAAGAAGCCCTGGTCGGAGCTGTAGATGACCACTGTGTTCTCGGCGAGCCCCGAGTCTTCGAGGAACTCGAGGAGTCGGCCCAGATTGTCGTCCACCGAGCGGACCGTCCGCAGGTAATCCTGCAGGTAGCGTTGGTACTTCCAACGCACCATATCCGCTCCGGCGGATGGATCCTCGAAGAACGTCTCATTCTTCGGACCGTAGGCCGCATCCCAAGCGGAAAGCTGTTCAGGGGTCAGCCGCTCACGGAACCTCTCCACCGAGTCGATCAGATCTTCGTCGGGTTGGAACGTCGGGGGCCAGAGCTTGAGGTCGTAGGCGAAGCGCAGGTGTTCCGCGACGGACATCTCCTGATGCTGTGCCGCGGTTGTGCGACCGGCGTAGTCGTCGAAGAGCGTGTCCGGCTCGGGAATCTCGACGTCGTCGTAGGCGGAAAGGTGCTCCGGCCCCGGATGCCATGCCCGGTGCGGCGCCTTGTGCTGGTACATGAGCATGAAGGGACGAGTCGGATCGCGGCCCTCTTCGAGCCAGCCCAGGACATCCTCGGTGATCAAGTCGGTTACATAACCCATCTCCTGCACCTCACCCTCAGGGCTGAGGAACTCGGGGTTGTAGTACTGACCCTGTCCGGGAAGCACCTTCCAGTGATCGAACCCGACGGGGTCGCTCTTCAGGTGCCACTTGCCGACCATGGCCGTCTGGTAGCCGGCGCCCTGGAGCAGCTTCGGAAACGTGACCTGCGTCGAATCGAACTCCTCGACGTTGGTCATGACGCCGTTCAGGTGACTGTGTAACCCCGTCTGGATTACGGCCCGGCTCGGAGCGCAAATCGAGTTGGTTACGAACGAGCGCTGGAAGATCATTCCTTCGTCGGCCAGGCGGTCCATGTTCGGGGTGGGATCCAGCGCAGCCAGCCGACCGCCATAGGCGCCGACGGCTTGGGTCGCGTGATCATCCGTGAAGATGAAAATGATGTTGGGGCGCTCGTCTCCCAGCGGTCCGTCCGGACTTGCTTCAACGCAAGCGGAAAGGGCGACCAACAGCAAGAGTATTCCCGCGATCCCATTTCTTTGCATGCTCGATTCACCCCGGCAGAGCATCCTCTGCGTTCTTCGTAATGCGCTCAAGATAGCGACGACCTGATCGTGCACCCCATCATAGTGCGTCTCGGGGCTGATCCAAGTGGGATGGAGGACGGGATTGCCCGAGTGAGAAGTACAGCGCGAGTATGCCTCCTGTAATATCTGTGCTTCCCTCAGATCAGACCCAATCATTGGTTTGCCGCTCGAGGAATCTCACGCGCAGGAGACGTGGCTCTCAGTGCGCGCTCCGAGGGGCGAGCAAGCAAAGGAGAATGAGCATGAAGAGGATGAGCAATTGGATTGGCATCGGGGTGGTCGTGATGGTGTTGATCTCGACCGCCACCATCGCGACGGGTCAGCAGGTGAACCTGCCCCAGCTCGTCCACGATGCCGAGCAGCAGATCCTGCAAGAGCAGTTCGGCGAGCAGTGGGCTGCCCAGGACATCGAGATCCAGCGGCAGCTCGACGAGATGTACCAGCGGTACGGCAAGCGGCCGAACATCGTCCACATCATGTGGGACGACAACAGCTTCGGTGAGGTCGGCATCCCGACGATGAACAAGATCCGCGGCTTCGACACCCCACGGCTCAACCAGATGGGCAGGGACGGGATCACCTTTACCCGCCTGTACACGGAGCCCTCGTGTACGCCGACTCGCGCGGCGGCCCTGACCGGCCGGCTTGCAGTGCGCAGCGGCATGCACACGGTCGCGTTTCCGCCGGAGGGCTCTGGCCTGCCTGCTGAAGAGGTGACCATTGCCGAGGTTCTGTCTCAGGCCGGCTACAGCACCGCCTTCGTAGCCAAGGCACACCAGGGCGACATCGAAGAGAGCTACATGCATAACCAGGGCTTTGACGAGGCCCAGTTCTCCCTGTACAACCAGTTTCCGCCGATCTTCTGGCACGAAACTGGCGAAGCCGGAATGATGACGGTCGGCTACACGGAGAACATGACCGAGAAGAAGTACCTCGTCGACGAAACCTGGCGGCCCTATGGCTACATCATGGACGTCGAGGCCACCAAGGGAGGTATGGCACGGGAGACGCTGCCGCCTACTCTCGAAAACTACCGTGAGCTGATCGAGGTCCATCAGGAGAAGGCGCTCGACTTCATCCGCCGCAAGGCGAATGAGGACAGCCCCTTCTACCTGGCGTACTGGCCCAACGTCTACGACCTGAACCGCGAGGGGTTGGAGTTCGAGACCAGCAACGGAACCGCCTTTGCCCAGAACATGGAGCGGCTCGACCGCCACATCGGCGAGATTCTCGATGAGCTCGAGGCACAGGGAATCGCCGACAACACGCTGGTCATCGCCATGGCCGACAACGGGCCGATGATCGAAGCCCCGATGGCGATGTATCAGGTGGTCTTCAACGGTGGCAAGGGCGACTACCGCGAGGGTGGGATCCGCGTGGCTGCCTTCGCCCAGTGGCCTGGGGTCATCGAGCCCGGCACGATCGTCGGCGACATGGTCACGGTGCATGATCTCTTCACGACGTTCGCGCGGCTCGGCGACGGTATGCAGTACATTCCGACCGACCGGATCATCGACGGCATCGACCAGACCGCCGTGTTCCTCTACGGCGATGGGCAGAGCCGACGCGACTACTACCACGTTTACACCGGCCCGGCTCACGCGGCGACCATCAAGCAGCAGTACAAACGGGTGTGGATCGGAGGTCGGCCCGGTCTGGTGAAGAATGATTTCTTCGACCTCTATCAGGACCCGCGTGAGATGCGCGGCATGATGGCCCAGTTCATATGGGCGTGGGGTCCGTTCGACATGATGAAGCGTCGTCATGATCAGATGAAGGAGAAGTATCCCGACACGCCGACGCGCCACGGAGTCCCCTTCGAGGGCATCGAAAACCTCCGTCCCGAAAGCAAGGTCTTTCAGGATACGGTCAGAAAAACGATGAATGTTGGTCGCCAGTAGGGCGGCGCGGTCATATTTCGCCCAGGGCCCCCATCAGAACCCCGGGTAGGGGCCCGGAGGGTGGGATCCTTGCGGTTGTGGCGGCCGAGAGTTCTGTCGCCGGCTTGAAAGCTCCTCCTCGACAGCACGTTTACCTGCAACTACGAACAGAACGGTGTTACTATTAGTAACACCGTTACGGAGGCGGGCCGTGGGGATTACGGAGCGTAAGGAACGACAGAGAGACGAGCTTCGCGAGCAGGTGCTGGAAGCTGCTGAGGAGCTCTTCATCCGAGACGGCTATCAGAACGTCTCGATGCGGAAGATCGCCGAGAAGATCGAGTACTCCCCCACGACCATCTACCGGCTCTTCCGGAACAAGGCGGACATCGTCGACCATTTGATCGCCCAGGGCTATCGCGGGGTGTACCAGAGGTATGAAGAGATCCTGAGCCGCCGTCCGGAATCACCTCTCGATACTCTGAACCTGATCATCACCGAATACGTCAAGTTCGGGCTGGACAACCCGAACCACTACGAGCTGTGGTTCGCGACCAGCGAGATTCAGGTAATCGACAACCAGCTTCACATGCGGCATGGCGACACGTCGTACCGCGTCTACCATATCTGGCTCGACCTGATCGATGAGTGCAAGGCCGTCGGGTCGTTGCCCGACCGAGATGCCCTCGCCTTGTTTCAGCTGATCTGGGGTTCTGTTCACGGAATGATCTCGCTTCGGATTCACCATCCCCGGTTCCCATGGCTAACTCTGGAAGAGCATGTCGTGCAACTCGTATCGCTGCTCAACCGGGGTCTCACCTAGCAGGCCGGTCACGCCTTCCCAGCGGTCTGTTCACAATTCGCGACGCTCCCCCCAGTAAGGAGAATCGCACATGAGGATCTCGATCCGTACGGCAATCGTTGTTGCCATCACTCTCACTGCAGTCGTGGCGATGGCGCAGGAAGAGCCGGTCAAACTCAGAGAGTTGGCTGACCATCTGTATTTGCTGAGCACCGATCAGGGCAGCTATACGACGAACACCATCGCTCTGGTTGGGGACGATGGCGTTCTACTGGTCGACACCCAGGCCTCGTCCGATGCGGCATATCTGAAAGAAGCCGTCGACAAGTTCGAGAAGGGGACTCCCAAGTACATCATCAACACGCATCGGCATGTCGAACATATTGGGGGCAACGCGATATTCGGTGACGAGCCAATCGTGATCGCGCACGAGTTGGTTCCGAAGAAGCTGAAGAGCGGGTCCTACATTTTCAACGAGTTCCCGGAGGCAACCTTCCCCGATATCACCCTGTCGGATTCGCTCACGCTCTACTTCAACGGCGAGCGAATCGAGCTTCATGCGCTTCCGGGGAGCCACGACGACAACGAGATCATCGTCCACTTCACGAATGCCAAAGTCGTTCACCTCAGCTCTCTCGTGAACGGATTCAACTTCCCGTCGATCGATTCGCACGGCGATGTTCTCAAGTTTGCCGAGTGTGTCGCAGCCGCGATCGAGCTCCTGCCCGAGGACGTCATGATCGTCTCGGGTCACAACGACATCGGCACCTGGAGTGATCTCCGCACGTACCACGCCATGCTGACTGAAACGACGGAGATCGTCCGTGTCGCCCTCGCCGAAGGCAAGGACGTGGAGACGATCCAGAGCGAGAACCTACTCGGCGACTGGGAACGATACGCGGGAAGCTACGTTAGCCTCGATGCGTGGACCGAGTACCTAGCCGAAGGCCTCCAGCGCAGCGGACCCTTGAAGGAGCGAGCGTTCGTACCTCTCTACAAAGCCTGGAAGAGCGAAGGCGCCACGGCGGCAGTCGAGCTCTATCGCTCGCTGAAGCGTGATCATCCCGATGAATACCTGTTTGACGATGCCACCTTGCAGGCGAGTGGCAGCAAGCTGCTGGGAAACGGCCACTATCAGGCCGCCGTCGTGTTTCTCGAGGCAAACTTGCAGCTATATCCAGAAGCCGACTACACCTTCTACACAAACTACCTGCTGGCCCGAGCTCACAACGAGCTGGGTGAGCGGGAGCTTGCGATCCAGTACTGCGAGAAGGCTCTGGAATTGAATCCCGAGTTTGCAGCGGCGACCAACTTCCTGCAGGAACTGAAGTGCCCCGGCAGTTGACGGAGAGGCCTGAACTCTCGGCAGCGAATCGAGAGAGGAACAGCACATGACACGGACTTCTATCGGTTTGTCGAAATCTGCGGGCGTCTCGGCATCTATCGGTCTCTCCTGGCTGCTAATGATTTGTCTCGTACTAATTTGTCTCTTGTCCTGCTCTGATAGCGCCTTGGATAGAGAGCCTGGTAGCGACCTATCTGGTAGCGACCCTTCCGGACGTGAGATGGCCGATCCCCCAATCAACATCGAGATGGTCTTCGTCCCTGGCGATACCTTCATGATGGGGGCCGTCAACGCAGACGATGAAATGCCTGTTCAC